>NZ_JAAHGU010000169.1:0-13936 GCF_010692685.1 Okeania sp. SIO2F5
TGGTGGCCTACTGATGATTTGTCAAGTGCTTGAAGAGTAGCGATCGCGGTAGCGTTGCGTAGCAATATCGCTCCGGGCAATTATTTTTCTTCCTCCTCTATTATACACAAACGATGCTACCGGACATGATATGACTCGGTCCTTCCCCTCCACCGGAGGGGTTAGGGGTGGGTTGACTCCTGACTCCTACTTCAAAAGATTTTATACCGATGCTACCGGATTTGATATTATCTGTACTTGTAGGGCAATGTTTAAATCGATGAATTCCAGATGCTGAAACTTGAGAAAAATGAGAAAAAGAAGTTTCAATTTGGCAGGGTGAGCGCAATGCAACCCCGGTTTGTGTAGATTGGCGTTTTCGTACAGAAGACGCAAGAGTTAAGCTTTCAAAAATTTATCCTACCCGTCAAAATTAATGGGACAGACCACTAGTAAAACCCGATTTAGTATTACTCCGGTTCAACCAAATTTAATATAACTACCTTTTTGAAATTTGGTATAATAATTTAATAACAAAGAAGTACATATAGTATTTATCACCCTTTGTAAACTATACTTGTTTTTTTCTACGAATTACTATAGTATTATTTCTAAATAATCTGAGAAGTAGCTATTTTCCATTTGCCGTCTACAAATGTCAAATTATAAATAACTGTTAGTTGGGCAGAGCCTGACCTTGTAGTTTCTAATTTATCATTTTTAAAAAGTTGATATTCTTCAGTAACTTTAATTTGAATCTTGGCTTGATTTCCTTGAGTAGAAAAATATTCAATACTATCTATTTTTTGTACTCTATACTGATAGTAAGCATTATTTTCTTTTAACCAGGCGATCGCTCCATTGGAGGCTACTATACTATCATAGACTTTTCCTGTTGTTAATTCAGCAGCAAGTTTTCGGTTATAGGGAGGAGCAAATATTTCTTTTTTTGCTTTTAACCAATTCTGGATTAATTCTTGAGCTTGTTGTTGAGAAATTGATGTTACTAATTCGGTGGTGGGTGGTGTGGGAATATTTGGTATTTCTAAGTCCGTTTGGGGAGATTTGCTTAAGACATTTTTGAGCAAAATACTACTCAAAAAACAACTGCCAATAGCACCACTAATAATCACAGCTTTCTGCCAAGTTTTGCGATTAATAGATAATTGAGTTGAAGGAGGGTCTAGACATTGGTCTAAAGGTGAATTTAAAGTTGTCGCTGTGTCAGAATTATTGATTACTACTAAAGATGAAGATGACGGAGTTTTTTCATTAGTAAAAACCTGAGTTGAATTAGACTTTAAAGCATCTAACATTTCTGTAGATGTAGCAAAGCGATCGTTAATATTAGGTTGAATTGCTCGGTCTAAAATTCCTGCTAATTTAGGAGTTAAATTACTCGTATATTTTTGCCAAATAATCTTCCCTGTTTGTAAATCCATTTCTAAATCTTGGGGAACTCTTCCTGTTAGTAGAAAAATAGCTGTTAGTCCTAAACTATATAAATCGCTGGCATAAACTGGTCGTCCTACTGCTTGTTCAAAAGCCATATATCCAGGAGTACCAATCATAATAGAAATAGGTGTCGTATTTTGAGAATTAATTGCTGTGCTAATAGAATCTTTTACTGCCCCAAAATCTATTAAAACTGGCAAGTCATCCTGTTGGCGCAAAATAATATTTTCCGGTTTAATATCCCGATGAATAATATTTCTGCTATGTATATAATTAATAACCGATAGTAAACTAATCAGAATTTTCTGAACATCACCATCTGTCATTGGGCCTGTAGTTTTTACTTTTTTCCCTAGAGTTTCTCCCTCTATCCATTCTTGTACCAGGTAAAATTGACCTGCTGTATCACTAAAATAAGCATACAACTTGGGTATTTGGCTATTAGTCTCCCCTAATTCTTCTAAAATGGCCGCCTCTCGTTGGAAACGTTGTAATACCTGTTGGTAAATTTCGGGATTATTTGTAACTACTTTAAGTTGCTTAATTACACAGTAGCGGCCTGAAGGCATTTGGGTATCTTGAGCTAAAAAGGTTTCTCCGAACCCACCACTACTGAGTGCTTGTATAACTTGATAGCGATTGTTCAAAACTGTCGGTTTCACATCAGGAATTATTACCCATTTGTTTTAATTCAGGATAACATACTTATTAGCTAATAATCCTTATCAAAAATGAGAAAATTATTAAAGTTAATTATTTTAACAGTAGCAATTACTGGCAGCCATACAGGAATTTTATCTATTGTAAATAAGATTAATGCTGCTCAAAATAGTGTTAATTTACAGACTAAATATATTGCTAATGTTCGGGATAATCGCAAAATAAAATCTGACAATAAAAATAATATTAATTCACAATTATCTGCTTCAGAAAAACTATCGAATTTTCGTAGAGTTCAATTTGATGATACTACTTTAAAATCTCTAGATATTGATGAAAAAAAATCATCAAAATTATCTATTTTATCAAGGCAAAGTATTTTAAAAGAAGCACCTATAGGTCCTTCTCAACCTCCGACAAGACCAGTAATTGATGTTCAGTTAAATAAAAGTGTTGGAGACAAAAGAATTAAAAAACCATCAGCTAATAATATTCCCGAAGATCCTCAGTTTAAACCAGTGATGGAATATGCTATAAAACAAAATCTTTCTCAACGTCCGATGGCAGAAATTATGCAGGCGATCGCTGATTATTTTATTGGTGCTCCCTACAAGGCTGGATTATTAGACCAATCAAATCAAGAATCTTTAGTTATTAGTTTAGATGGATTTGATTGTGTATTATTTGTGGAAACTGTCTTGGCAATGGCTAGGGGAATAGCAATGGAAGATTATGCTTATTTTACCTTTATTAATAACATTAGAAACCAGCGTTACTGGAAAGGTAAAATGGATGGATATTGCAGCCGTTTACATTATTTCTCTGAATGGATTGCTGATAATCAAAGACGTGGAACTGTTATAGATATCGGTGTTAAATTAGGTGGTGAAAGGGTAAATAAGCAATTATTTTTTATGAGTAAAAATAGATTTAAGTATCCACAAATTGCTAGGAATGATGCTAATTATCAATGTATTGTTAGTATGGAAGATAGTATCAGTAAACTGAAAATTAATTATATTCCTTACTATAAAATTAGTACCGTTTATTCTCAGTTAAAAGCGGGAGATATAGTCGCCGTAGCAACAGAAATTAATGGCTTAGATGTGACTCATACTGGTTTAGTTTATCGTAATTCTGATGGTAATATTGGTTTGATTCATGCTTCCCCTGCGGGAAAAGTAACGGTTGCTTATGATTTAGAAAGATATATTTGGAATGTGGAAAGTGCCATTGGTATTTTAGTGGCAAGACCTGTCGATCCAAGAGAAGTAGTAGGGGTTAACGGTCGTTAACCCCTACAGGTGGTGTATAGTTTCATCTTTTGCGTAATCAAAAAAATCAGCATCTATGACTCAAACTTCACTATCAGCAAATTCAGATAGTAAAATCTGACAATGCTTTAGCAATAGACCTTGGTTTAGATAATAAGCGCAACTTGTGTATCAAATACTGGGTCATCGTTTATTTTAGACGGTAGAAAACTTAAGTCAATGAACCATTGGTACAACAAGGAAAATTCTAGATTGCAGTCATTAAAGGATAAACAAGGCATTAAAGGTTTAACCAAAAAGCAAATTAGCATTACAGTAAATCGGAACAATAAAATTAGAGATTACCTGAATAAAGCAGCTAGATATTTAATTAACTGGTGTAGAGAAAACAAGATATTTACTATTGTTGTTGGCGTAAATCCAGGAATCAAACAAAGTATCAATTTAGGTAAAAAAACTAACCAAAAATTTGTACAAATACCACACCATAGTTTCAGGTTTAAACTAAAAGCTATGTGTTATAGGTATGGATTAACCTATATAGAACAGGAGGAGTCTTATACCTCTAAGGCTAGTTTTTTAGACGGCGATCGGATACCTGTTTACAATGCTAATAACCCGAATGAATACAGTTTTAGTGGCAAGCGAGTCAAACGCGGTTTGTACAAAACTAAGCAGAATAAATTGATAAATGCAGATTGTAACGGAGCTGCAAATATTGGAGTCAAAAGCAACCTTATGGGGGTTTACCCCGGACAGACGCTTAGGCATCTTTGGCTATGCCATTAAGGGTAAAATTTGACGTGGATTTATCCCGGCAAATTTGTTCCTCTTAAGAATCCACGCGGATTTATCCCGTGGAGTGTCAATACTCTTAGCAATTCCAGCAGGATTGGGTTTCCCTCGCACGGTATTGCGCTTAATTTCCGAATACCGAGTTAAGCAAGATTGGGGGCGTTTGAGCGGTATTATCCGTGGCAGCTTGTTACTGACCATATTGAGTAGTGTCTTTTTGTGTTTAGTTACCACGGGTCTAATTTTATTGCTCAACCATTATCACAGCTTTGCCTACGCAAAACCACTTCTAATTGTGATTTGGTTGGTGCCATTACAGACTTTAGTTAAGTTATTTATGGTTATGCTGCTTTAGTTAATATTGTTTTGAATGGAGTATTAATTCCTATCTTTGGTTCCATTGGAGCAGCGATCGCTACTAGCTTGACTATGGCGATGTGGAATATCTGGCTTAGTTTCCTAGTGATTAAGCATTTAGGTATTTACCCTTCGGTTTTTTATAGTTTTTTTGCTAAAAGAGGGAGTCGGAAGTCGGGGTAAATAATTGATGATTTATGCGTATGAGATTGATTTTATTTTTTATGATCAGGACTTATGCAGAACCACCATCTCTTGGTGCGCGTTCCTTTGCGTCTGACGCCGACGCGGGGTTGCACCGCTATCTAGTAGGGGCGAATGGCCATTCGCCCCTACAGAAGGTTTATGATTTGATATTTTGCGTAAGTCCTGAATGTTATAAGATCAATAATTTTAAGGATATGTATGTATTATGGCCGCTGATATTATTGACTATGAAATCAAAGGAGAATCTCTACAATTAGTAGAAATTGAACTTGACCCTGAAGAAGGAGTTAGAGCAGAAGCAGGAGCAATGACCTATATGGAACAAGGCATTGAAATGCAAACTACTACTGGTGGTGGTGCTTGGAAAGGTTTTAAGCGAATGTTGACTGGGGCAAGTTTTATGATTACCACTTTTTTCAATCGAGGTACAGGTAAAGCTAGAGTTGCTTTTGCTGCTCCCTATCCAGGGCAAGTTATTCCTTTAAATTTAACGGAATTAGGTGGAGAATTTTTATGTCAATCTAGTTCTTTTCTATGTGCTGCTAATGGTATTGATATTGAAATTGCTTTTACTAAAAAGGTGGGTGCTGGTTTCTTCGGTGGAGAAGGTTTTATCCTGCAAAAATTACAGGGAAATGGATTAGCTTTTGTTCATGCTGGTGGTACAATTGTAGAAAAAAATTTAGCTGACGGGGAAGAATTACGGGTAGAAACTGGTGCAGTTGTTGGTTTTTCTACGTCGATAAAATATGAGATTGAAATGATGGGTGGTTTGAAGAATATTGTATTTGCTGGAGAGGGTTTATTTTTAACTAAACTAACGGGTCCTGGTTTAGTTTATATACAAAGTTTACCTCTTTCAACTATGGCACTAAAAATTGTTGCTGCTGCACCTGTTCAGCAGTCAATTTCTTAGAAAATAGGGAGTAGGAAGTAGTAGGGACTTTGCATACAACGTCCCTCAAGAGTAGGGAGAAATAATTGATTTTATTTTTTATTATTGGAGATGTCTAATACCAATTTGAAAAAAATAATGATTTACTTGAGTAATTAACAGGCAAAATGACCTTTTTGATAATTATTAACCTTATTAAGCAGAAGCTTGTTAATTATTGCTCTGCTGATTAAATCTAAAAGTATTGACAGATAAATTTTTAGCCTTTTTAGGTTCTTAAAAAGTGTAAGTTTTTAGGTCATTCAGGTTCAAAAAGTGAGCCTTTAATGCTCACTACAGCAGAAAAATCAAGGGACTATTCTTCCTGGTAGATCCTCTATAACTCCTATTTATTCTGACTCTGTACGGACGTTGGATGCAACGTCCCTACTCATACTTTTTCAGCAAACCCTAATTATTCATGTTTTGACTACTCCTCTACAGACCTTGTACGCAACCTCCCTATCCGCTCCCCTACTCCCTATTGTATAATTTCACTACGAGAAGTTTTAGTTTTTCTCTCAGGATTAGCTGTTAAGTTTGCTGGTGATAAATCAACATAACCCCAGTTATTTAAAACATCTTTAAGTAAAATTTCTTGCTGGTTGCGTAACTCTGTTACACTAGCTCCTTTGTTCAGAATTGTAAACCAAATAACTCCCTTTTCTTTTGTTGGTAAAGCTCCTGCTAAAGCACTAACATAATCCAGGGTTCCAGACTTAACTACTGCCAAATTTGGAAGTTGTTTACGTTCATCTAAAATACCTTTATCTTTACCTACAATAACAAATACATCTGCCACATTCATATTATATTGCTGAAGATATTTATCTATTGCTAGAAACATTCCCGTAGCAGCGCGAGGAGAAATACGATTTTCTTCTCCTAAACCAGAACCATTAATTAGTTGAATTTCCTCTTTTGGTACTCCTGTAAATTCAGCAGCTTTTTCCGCAACTACTTGATAACCTCCCACAGCTTCAGCTAACATATCTGCCATTAAATTATTGCTATATTGATTCATCTTTTTCACCAGTTCAGCCATCGGAAAAGAATAATGTCTAACTAATAGTTTAATATTTTCACTATGAGTAAGAGAAACTGCTACAACCCCATCAATTATTACTTGTGGTTTTGCTGTATCTGGAGGCAAAGTCTGATATTGATTTAAAACTTCTGAAGACCAAATTTGACTGTTTAATCCTTGTCTCAATAAATTACCAGCAGTCTGAGGATTAGATTCAAAGTTCATGTAAAATTTGCCAGTAATAATTAGATTTCCAGTAACTCTTTGAATCCCCATTTGATTTAATAAATTACCAATAGCGATCGCTTCTTCCCATACAAAAAATGGATCTTCTCCTCCTTGAATGACTAAATCTCCATTTAAAACGCCATTTTCAATTGTACCTGTTGTGCCAATTAAAGTAATAAATTGATGGTCGGGATTGAAAGTTTTTAAGGCTACTAAAGAAGTTGCTACTTTAGTAATTGAAGCTGCTGGTAAAGGAATTGTACCTTGATAATTTGCTAATAAAGTATCATTTGATTGTATCCATATTCCTTGATTTTGTTGAGAAAATCCTTGATTTGCTAATCTACTAAGATATGTTTGTACTTGAGTAGAGGCTATTTTTTCAGGATTATCTGGAGGTAGTGTTAAGGGTTTTTCCGGAATTTCAATTGATACTTTTGGGGAAGGTGTGGTTTCAGGAGAAGGAGATGGTATTTCCGGTTCAGGTGATTTACACCCAGCTAAAGATAACGCCATACAGATAGTAGTTATAAAAATTTTTTTTAGCATTAGTTTCATCTTCATTTATTGCAGTAATATCTAGAGATTATACTATAGTTAACTCTGTCTGGCATTTTAGCAGTTTACATAGCAGAAGGAAGAAGTAATAAGTAAGAAGATTGTAGTTATCTACAACAGAAGGAAAAATCTGGCGTTTTCTGAGTTTTAAGCTTTTTATCTGTCCGCGTCCTTTCTTTTCACTGCCATATCAAAAAATAATCAAATATTGATACTTTGACTTTGTTTGATTAGATTTTTTTTAGATAAATAATATAGTTAATTTAGCAATAAATTTTGCCCGAAACAATCGTCTATTTTATGCTCAACTTAACAGAATAAATTGTAGATTCAACTAGAACTTATTACCCACTTCTGATTAAATATAAATAGTTTTTGTCAATTTGTGCAAGAGAATCTAAAATCTAATATTAAGTATGAATAAAAAAACAGGGCAAACTACCCTTTTAAGTAATAATCCTTATATAGAATTAAGTAATCAAGGCCAAATTATCACTTTCCAACTGACACAAGACAATCATATATTAGGGCGCGATCGCCTCCACGCCGATCTTGTAGTACCTTCTGGTTGGTTAGTTATATCTAGTTACCACGCCACTATCCGGAAAATTGACGATCGCTACTATATTTATGATGGTGACGGTCATCGAGCAAGTACCAATGGATTATTTCTAGACCGTACTCGCATCACTCCATCTGAAGGTCATCTTCTAGAGAATGGCATGGAAATCAAAATTGGTCTCGACCCCCAAAACCAAATTTTGCTGAAATATTTCAATCCTAATAATCCCATAACTATAGCATCTTTACCAAAAACAAGCTCAATATCTTTAAAAGAACGATCGGTTTTACTTGGTCGCGATCCTGATGCAACTTTGGAATTGGATGCTCCCATTGTTTCTCGCCGTCATGCCACCATTGAACCTCATGGTCAGGGTAATTACATTTTACGCGACCATAGTACTAATGGCGTTTTCGTCAATGGGATACGAGTTAAAAACTCTATTGTTTTGACAGAAGGAGCGGTCGTCAAAATAGGACCTTTTACTCTAATTCGGCGTAGCGATCGCCTAGAAGTTTTTGACCCTGGAAATCAAATTCGTATTGATGCCGATCGCCTATTTAGAATAGTCAGAGACCAACGAGGAAAAACACGAGTTTTGCTAAATGATATCTCCTTTGCGATCGAACCAGGACAGTTTGTGGCCTTGGTGGGAGGTAGTGGCACTGGTAAATCAACTTTGATGCGAACATTATTAGGAATAGACCCTACAACTAAAGGCAAAGTTTATATTAATGGTGAAGATTTAAGGAATAATTTCAATATCTATCGGACTCAAATTGGTTATGTTCCTCAAGATGATATTATTCATCGAGAATTAACAGTATTGGAGGTTTTAAATTATGCAGCAAAATTGCGATTACCGCCGGATATTAATATTAAGGAAGTAGTCGAAAAAACTCTAGAACAAATAGAGATGAAAGAGAGGAAAAATGCATTAGTTAGTCGGTTAAGTGGAGGACAGAGAAAAAGGGTAAGTATTGGTGTGGAATTATTAGCAGACCCCAAATTATTTTTCTTAGATGAACCGACATCAGGACTAGACCCAGGTTTAGATAAAAAAATGATGCAACTATTAAGAAAATTGGCAAATCAAGGACGAACAATTATTTTAGTTACCCATGCCACAGCTAATATTAGAATTTGCGACCGAGTAGTTTTTTTAGGTAGAGGAGGGCGTTTATGTTATTTTGGCTCTTCGAGAGAAGCTATGACTTTTTTCTCTGTCAATACTGGTGATTTTGCTGATATTTATAACGAACTAGAAACCAATGATGAAAATATTAATGAGTGGGTAAATAATTTTCGTCAATCAGAATATTATCGACGTTATATTGCCAATCATCTCAGTATCGATAATTTAAAATCCCCTACTAATTTACCCCCTAAACAACAACCTACTTCTTTTTGGAAACAACTTTTTATTTTAATTCAACGATATTTTCAATTAACTATTCGCGACCCCATTAACTTAGGTTTAGCTTTATTTACTGCCCCTATTGGTATTAGTTTAATTTTATTTGCAGTTAGAGATAAAAATCCATTAATTGGCGACCCAGAACCTACCTTAGCTCCTTTAGCTTTGCGAGTATTATTTGTATTTACCTGTGCTTGTTTATGGGTTAGTCTGTCTAGTTCTCTGCAAGAAATAGTCAAAGAATCAGCTATTTATATTCGGGAAAGATTAGTTAACTTAGGATTATTTGCTTATCTCAGCTCAAAATTAATAGTTCTAGGATTATTAGCAACTCTGCAAACTCTATTAATAGTAGTAGTAGTAATACTGGGATTTGAAAATCCCCAGCCAGAATTAATTTCATGGCCTATAGGAGTTAGTATTACCACTTTTTTAACATTAATAAGCTGTATTAGTCTGGGATTAATGATTTCATCTATTGTGAAAAATGGTTCTCAAGCTAATAGTGCTTTACCCTTAATATTGCTACCTCAAATTATTTTTTCTGGTGTTTTATTTGAAATGACAGGTATAGCTAGTAAATTTTCTTGGCTAATGTTAAGTCGTTGGTCTGTAGCTGCTTATGGGGCACTTGTAAATGTTAATAATATGGTGCCAGAAGCAACTAAATTACCAAATGGAAGTACCGTTCCATTACCATTTTATGGTTCAGATGTTTACAACCTTAACTGGGAAAATTTAGGGATAAGTTGGGGAGCTTTATGTTTACATTCGCTGATTTATTTAGGCTTTACTATTTGGTTTCAGAAGAGGAAAGATATTGTATGATAATTAATAATTAATAATTAATAATTAATCCCTAGAGATTTAAAGTCTCTCATTACCAACGGATAATGGATAATTGATAATTATTGCTCTGCTGAATAAATCTAAAAGCATTGACATATAAAGACAAGTGCCTTTTTGGGGTCGAATTGCAGTGCAAATTTTTCAGCTGTTTATGCTCATGCATGGAGCGTATTTTAGGCTCATAGTTGGGCAGAAAAATCCCAAATTGACAATTGTTACTCCTACCTCCTCGCTCATTCCCATGTCTCCCCTCCTGGGAGGGGGAGGGGCGAGGGGTGGGTTGTCTCCTACCCCTACTAAAAGACTTTTGAGCGCAAACCCTAATTAGAGATAGTTTTCATTATCCATGATTCATTTCCCTACTCCCTATTTTGAAACTGATTTAATAACCAAGCATAAACTTGAGTTTGATTTGTTTGACGAGTGCGCTGAAGTGCTTCCTCTAATAAAGAAATGTCTAAACCAGGCAAAACTTGAGACCGATCGATTTTTCTACTACCACCGTCAGCAACAGCAAAGGCAATAATTTCTACATTCTGGACATCAACTATCCAATATTCAGCAATATTCAGTGCTTCGTACAGCAAACGCTTTTCCCCTTTATCATCAGGGAGGGAAGTATTGGCAACTTCAATAACTAGAGTTGGTGAGGGATAAATATCTAGGTCAATAATAGAACTTCCCCAAGGAATAACATCAGCATTTTCCCCAATGTAATAGGAAACATCGGGTTGAGTTGCTTGATATCCTGTTTTGCGGTAGGTACAATTATCTTTACCATTTAGATCAATGTTTTTGGTAGCAGCAAAGAGACCAACTGCAGTAATGATAACTGTGTGGTCACTAGCGTCGTCATTTCCTAATGGTGACATTTCTATTCTGAGTTTTCCTTTGTGGTAGTAAACTTTGGCTTTTTCATAACTTGGGTCTTCAATAGTTTGGATGTATTCTTCCCAAGTTGCTGTTATCCAAGTTTCTGTGAGTAGTTGAGTTTGGGTTTTGCTCATGTTTTGTCGGAAAAGGTATATTTTATATTTTAGATAAGGTTAGCGATCGCTCTTTTAAGAATTAACTCTATCTAACCATTTTTCAGCTTGAGAATATTTATCTTTCACGAAAAAGAATTTGTTTGAGTAGTTTTTATATTCATTGATTTTCTCTATATTATATCATGTTATCCCTCCGGGTGAGCTACGAATTGCGGACGGGTCAGTTATAAATAAAATTTAAGGACTGACAGTACCGACAGTACCAAATAAATACTGAAATTATCAATACCCCCAATACCAATATTTTCTCTTTTTCTCCTTTCTTACCTCCTGACTCCTGTACGTCGCCAATCCGACCGCTCCCCTACCTCACTCCTGACTGCTTACAATAGTTATTTATAAGTATTCAACCATTAGCGTAGCTCCCCCGGAGGGGGAAGATGATATTATAGCCAAAAATAGCGATCGCTAGTTGATTGTTGTTATTAGACTTAGCTTGATCTACTATATTTTTCATAGTAGTGTTTATATTTAAGTATTCAAATAATAATATATCATTTTTAAACACATAATGAAATATTGGCTAATGAAATCTGAACCAAAAACTTACAGCATCTCAGATATGAAACATGAAAAAACTTGTATTTGGGATGGAGTGAGAAATTATCAAGCTCGGAATTTTTTGCGACAAATTAATCCGGGAGATTTAGCATTTTTCTATCATTCTAATACTGTACCTCCTGGCATTATTGGATTAGTAAAAATATTAGAAAGTGGCATTGCTGACCCTACTCAATTTGACCCAAAAAGCCAATATTTTGACCCAAAATCTACTCCTAATTCGCCTCGGTGGCAAACTGTTTTTGTGGAATTTGTAGAAGAGTTTCCTCAATTAATATCTTTGGCTATTTTGAAGCAAGAATTTAGCCCAGATGAATTGTTAGTTACTAAGAAAGGAAATAGGTTATCCGTAATGCCTGTTGCTCAAAATGTGGCAGAGAAAATTTTAGTAATGAAAGATGGTTTTTAAGCTAATTTACTATATTCTTCTGTGCCGATAAATTAGTCCAGTAGGGTGCGTTATTCATTAATTGATAATGGATAATTGATAATTACCTCTGGTTAAAACCGTTACGGAATTGAATATAAGGAAATATTATTTCTTCTCTTAGTCAATTGGATATGGCGAGGAGACCCGTTCTTGCAGACCCGCTCCGAAGATCGCCATCCCACCCTTCGGGAAGCTACGAAGATCGACCGCTTTTTTCCCCTTAAAAGGGGAGGTTTCAAGGCGCGAATTATTTAATTATTAATTATTAATTATTAATTATTCGGTAACGCACCATCCCACAGTCCAGTCGTAGTAGACTGACACAGCTAAAAGTGTGCATTAGATTTTTTGGTATAACTTTTGTTATAGCAAGGTTTGACTGATTTTTTTGTAGCAACATTTAAGTGTGTCTGGTACGTTACGCTTTGCTAACACACCCTACTGAACCTGATTTTTTTGTAGCAACATTTAAGTGTGTCTGGTACGTTACGCTTTGCTAACACACCCTACTGGACTGACGCAAAAGCAAGCAAATTTGATATAATTGTTCAGTCTAAAAAATATTAGTAATTATCAAGTGAGTAATGAGTGATTTTCAAGTATGCGATCACGATTTAACGGAGGCCATATTATCTGATTATTTGCAAGCAGATAGTATTGCAGTGGATACAGAAACTATGGGATTGTTGCCCTGGCGCGATCGCTTATGTTTAGTCCAGTTATGCGATGCTCAAGGCAAAGTTACAGCAATTCGGATTGAAAAAGGGCAACAAGAAGCACCGAATTTAAAACAATTAATGGAGGCAACTGGAATAGTTAAAATATTTCATTTTGCTAGGTTTGATGTAGCAATGTTGCAGCATCATTTAGACATTAAAGTTTCCCCAATTTTCTGTACCAAAATTGCCAGTAAATTAGCACGAACTTATACAGGAAAACATGGTTTAAAAGAGTTGGTAATGGAGTTAGAAAAAGTAGAGTTAGATAAATCTGCTCAAAGTTCTGATTGGGGAAATGCAGAGAATTTAACAGAGGAACAATTGAGTTATGCTGCTAATGATGTGCGGTATTTATTGAATGTCAGGGAGAAGTTAATTAAAATGTTGAAACGTGAGGAAAGGTGGGAATTAGCACAGCAGTGTTTTGAATGTTTACCCGTGTTTGTGGGATTAGATTTATTGCAGTATAAAGATATTTTTGAGCATTAATTAAATTGGGATTTGCGGGGCAATTTTTGTCTTTTTTCTACTATTTTCAATGCAAAAATATGGGTCAATATTGCTCCGCAATGCCACCGTAAATGTAGGGCTGAAAGTCATCAACCCTGACTTGATTAGTGTCCGTGTGTAAGTCCTGTTATTGAATAAATTGGTTTGGGAGGGGCGATCGCTTTTATAGTTTATCCTTTTCCAAAGTTTGACAAAAAGAGGGATGTTTTTCCATAATGAAAGTATCAAATCTATTAAATTTATAGCAATGAGCGCTGGCATCTTTACATATTACATAAATATTGATAATGTAACATAAAAGTAACTGTATGAGCTGTATTTTTCATAAATTAGGCGATCGCTAAAGGTTAAAGTTTTAAGGATGC
>NZ_JAAHGU010000017.1:0-84731 GCF_010692685.1 Okeania sp. SIO2F5
TGATAGCTTGTGTAGGATTAAGTGCTCAACCAGAGGGGGGGGATGGGGGGATGGGGAGATGGGGAGATGGGGGGATGGGGAGATGGGGAGATGGGGAGATGGGGAGATGGGGAGATGGGGAGATGGGGAGATGGGGAGATGGGGAGATGGGGCAAAAAAATATTAACAATACCGATCGCCCACAGCCAATAAAGCACATTCTTAACCCAAAACTAAGGACTGAAAATTCGATCGACCGACCAATTTGGATAAATCAAGGTGATGCTTTTGTCGCTGCCTTACCTAGTCGAGAAACTCGGTTTACTTACGGAATAGATTTTAATCCACCAGCTATTGGTAATCAATGGCATAGTTGGTCTCCAGAAACAGAAAGTTTTGCTGACTGTATTGCCCCAGCTCGTACATTTGCCTTAGCACATCAAATTGACCACTTACGAGAAGCTGGTTTAATTAAAGGTGGTAGTCTAGATAATGCTCTAGTTTGTAATGAGTCCGGATGGTTAAATCCACCCTTAAGATTTGAAAATGAACCTGTACGTCATAAACTCTTGGACTTAGTAGGAGATTTGAGTTTATTAGGTAGTTTTCCTCAAGCTCATTATCTGGCTTACAAAGCTAGCCATAAATTACATATACAATTAGCTCAAAAAATTTCTGAGTTATCTGTAGATAGTAAGACTAAAAATTCATGTTAGGATTACTTTTGATTACACAGAAGAAGATTGAAAGCTCCTCACCTTCAGGCAGAGGATAAAAATGACAGTTATGGAAAAATTGGGCCGAAGTGATAGAATTAAAGTTTGAGTAAGGTGTTGATCTGCACCTGGAACTATCCTAGTACGGAGAAATCCCGGTAAATAAGAAACAACGGTTGATACATTCAACGGCAGTATGACTATATCACTAACAGCAATGGCAGGACAGGGAGTGTACCATTTTGACATAGTGATATAATCTCCCGAAAGCTCAGAAAAAGTAAGCACAATCTGTATAACTTAATGTCAATACAAGTGAGTGTCTAGGGGCGTTTTGACTCGTCCCACCCAGATAAATTTCTGGGTGACAGCTAAGAAGAAGCGAGCAATGTTTATTTATCCCGTTGCCTAGCATCTGCTTAGAATCTCTGTCTGTTTAGAGCAGCGAGAAGTGAATAATGGTAAAATCGAGACTGCCAATTAAGAACTGTACATAATGTCAACCTCTGAAAAAACTACAACAGATTCAGCACAAACCACAGAAAATTCTTCAACTCAGCCAAATCAAGATACTGGGACTACTGGGGTAAATATTATGACCATTGAAGAAATTCACAAACTATTACCCCACCGATATCCCTTTGCTTTGGTAGACCGTATTATAGAATATGTACCAGGAGAAAGAGCGGTAGGTATTAAAAATGTGACTTTTAATGAACCCCATTTTCAAGGACATTTTCCTGAACGACCAATTATGCCAGGGGTATTAATCATAGAAGCAATGGCTCAAGTTGCAGGCATAGTCTTTGCTCAAATGCCAGAGCTTCAGAAAGGATTATTTGTATTTGCAGGTATGGATAAGGTCAGGTTTCGTCGCCCAGTAGTTCCAGGAGACCAACTAATATTAAAGACAGAATTATTATCTGTTAAAGGTGGCAAGTTTGGTAAAGTGCAAGGTCTTGCAGAAGTGGATGGTCAAAAAGCCGCAGAAGGAAATTTGATGTTTTCAATAATGGATTGAAGTATGCCTACTCTGATTCATCCAACAGCTGTTATTGCTGAAAGTGCCGAACTGCATCCCACTGTACAAGTGGGTCCCTATGCTGTAATAGAGGAACAGGTCAAGGTAGGTGCGGGAACTACCATTGGCGCTCATGTTGTGATTGAAGGGCCAACAGAGATTGGTTCTGGTAATCGAATTTTTCCTGGGGCAGCTATTGGTCTAGAACCACAAGATTTAAAATATGCAGGTGCTCCCAGTTGGGTAAAAATTGGCAACAATAACAAAATCAGGGAATACGTTACAGTTAATCGCGCTACTTATGCTGGTGAGAGTACTGTTATTGGTAATGACAATTTACTGATGGCTTATGTCCATGTGGCGCATAATTGTATTATTGAAGATTCTGTGGTCATAGCTAATGCTGTATCTTTAGCAGGTCATGTCAAAATTGAGTCAAAAGCTGTTATTGGTGGGGTATTGGGTATTCATCAGTTTGTACATATTGGTAAAATGGCAATGGTGGGTGGTATGAGTCGTATAGTTAAAGATGTACCACCGTTTATGTTGGTGGAAGGTCATCCTTGTTTGGTGCGATCGCTTAATTTGTTAGGATTAAAGCGTGCAGGTTTGACAAGTGCAGATTTAGCAATATTGAAGAAGGCTTTCCGAACTCTCTATCGTTCTGGTAGGTCTCTGACTGAAGCTTTAGCAGAATTAGAGTTAGATTCTCATAACAAGTATATTCAAAAATTGTATTCTTTTTTAAGTATGTCTCTTGAGTCTAAACGTCGTGGACCGATGCCGGGAAAAATGTCTAAGGGAGCAAGGTTAGAAGAGATCGATCGTTAATAGAGTTTTTGTTAAATAGAGGGAAAAAATTGCTCCAACTGATACAAAGCAATACTTCCCAAACTTTTTCAATTATGTCTATCATTTCTATTAAATTGTCTATTGGGATTTACACAAGTAAATGAAGAAAAGATGTTGAGAATTCAAAAGTGACATCTGAGTGGATAGTAAATACTTACTCAAATAGAAATTGGATAGAGGTTTTTTACGGAGAAGCCAAAGGGTGGTTGGGGTTAAAAGAATATCAACTTGGATATGTCTTCCACAAAGATAGTTTCAGCCATGTCACATAATTTATGGGCTAATTTGAACTGATAGTCTTTGCGTTTGAATGCAATATGATTGTGCTGTTTCTCTACTTTAATCCTTGCATTCTCGTAGTTAGCAGAACTCTTATTTTTCTTAGACAATCTGTGTTGTAGCACTTAGCTTCGAGAGATCCAAAATTAGAGCTGGCAAGTTGGATGAATGGTTGCAGGAAACTCTAGAAAAGCACGACCTCAAAGACGAACCAGGATACACTTTGAACTTAGGAAAGTACAAAGGAGAATGTTCACCCAAGACTAAACAACAGACAGCTCCTCAACCTAGAATTATTATAATCGGTATTATAGATAGAGACAAAGACGTAAATTTATCTGAAGCTCTTCGTAATGCTATGGAAAAGAGGGAAGATTTGTCATTTTATATCAAGAATTATAGTCTCTTTAAGTTGGATTGACATCCTCCCGACGCTTTTCTACGAGACAGGGCGGGATTCTCGCTCCATTGCTGGTAGGGGTTTTCTGCTGCCTCTTTACAGAGAGAGGAGTTGCGCTAACAATGCACCTACTTTCCAAGATTTATTCCCTTCCGGCCTTACAGTTGAGTATAGTCAAGCCTTGAATCTTTGATTTTTGCGTGTATCCTAGCTACTTTGACCCTTGCTTTGTGATAGTTATTAGATCCTTTGGTTTTACGAGAAAGTAGTTTTTGGGCTAACCTTAATTTTTGGCATTGCTGAGGGGCGGGATGAATATAAGTGATAAGTGGGGGCAGGCATCCTGCCTGTCCTTGCCTGCAGTGAAAATATTAGGAACGGGCAAGATGCCCATTCCACTTCCACTTCCACAAAACTATTAAAATCATCCCGCATTTATACAATGCTTAATTTTTGGCGTTGCACAGCGACGAATGATTTGAGATTTTTGATTGAATTGGATTGTGGATTAATCAATTGCCAGAATGATTAATTAATGGTTATTTTTAGTCAAAGTCTAAACAAGTTTTTGGCAATATCATTCCATAATGTGCAACCCCTAATTTTTTTGTGTAACTTGTTCAGGTTCTTTTGCGACATTTGCTTTAACTGCTCTACTATGAATAAGATTTCAGATCATTTTAATAAGCACTTACGCAGAGCGACAGACTTGTACTCAATATACATCAAAATTGACCT
Organism: Okeania sp. SIO2F5; assembly: GCF_010692685.1. Classification (NCBI taxonomy): domain Bacteria; kingdom Bacillati; phylum Cyanobacteriota; class Cyanophyceae; order Oscillatoriales; family Microcoleaceae; genus Okeania; species Okeania sp. SIO2F5. The sequence goes on from NZ_JAAHGU010000017.1 coordinate 3,986, forward strand.
AGCGGCAAAAATCCTGTATTTATTGCATATCAAGACTTGTAGCGTTTATGAAAAGATTGCTCATACAGGCGCAAAATCGCGATTTTTCCCTCAAATTTGGCTTTCGATAGCTCATTTGAACTTTTTTTGTCAAAATCAATTTAAATTATAAATGTGTTAATTAATTAATTATAAATTTAATTAATATACTATTGTTTAAAAGTCTTGTTGCGCTATGGACAAAGCAAAAGTCAAAAATAATCTATGATTGAGTTCAATTATCTAGAAATGTCTTAATTTTTGCTTCGATTGGTATATAGTTTATTTCAGTTGGAATGAAGTAACTGAGGTTTGAATTTTTATATTTGCACCTCTTTTGCTGATAACTGATAACTGACAACTGAAATAACCAGTCCCCCATGTCTTATGAAAATTTTTATTAGTACAGGTGAAGTTTCTGGAGATTTACAAGGGTCTCTATTAGTTGAAGCACTCTACCGTCAAGCTCAACTTCAAGGTTTAAATTTAGATATTGTCGCCTTGGGGGGCGATAGAATGGCTGCTGCTGGTGCTACTTTATTAGGAAATACGACAAAAATTGGTGCTGTAGGAATTATTGAATCTTTGCCTTTTGTTTTTCCTACTCTGAAATTACAACAAAAAGCAAAGGAATATTTACATAACGAATCCCCTGATATAGTTGTTTTGATTGACTACATGGGACCTAATATTAGTATTGGTAATTATATCCGTAAAACCTGGCCGAATTTACCGATTATTTGGTACATTGCTCCTCAAGAATGGGTTTGGTCTCTGGGAAAGGGTAAAACAAATAAAATAGTAAATTTAGCAAACAAAATTTTGGCAATTTTTCCGGAAGAAGCAAATTATTTTCGACAAAAAGGAGCTAAAGTTACTTGGGTAGGTCATCCCATAATTGACAGAATAAAAATAGCTCCTAGTCGGAAAAAAGCACGTCATAATTTGGGCATAAAATCAGATACAATAGCGATCGCTTTATTACCAGCATCTCGACGACAAGAAATTAAATATTTAATGCCAGTAATATTTCGAGCAGCACAAATAATTCAGGAAAAATTACCTCAAGTTCATTTTCTAATTCCTCTTTCTTTAGAAAGTTATCGTCATCCTATTGAAGAGGCAATTAAGAAGTATCAACTACAGGCAAAAATTTATCCATCTCTGCCACAAAATAATCAAGAAATACAAGAAAGTAAAAATTTAGAAATTCTGGCTGCAGCCGACTTAGCGATCGCTAAATCTGGTACTGTAAATTTGGAAATAGCTTTGCTAAATGTACCGCAAGTAGTAGTTTATAAAGTTAATCCAATAACTGTTTGGATTGCTAGGAATATTTTGAGATTTTCAATTCCATTTATGTCGCCACCAAATTTGGTACAAATGAAAGCTATTGTGCCAGAATTGTTTCAAGAAAATGCTACTCCTGAAAAAATTGTTTCTGAAGCTTTGGAACTTCTATTAAATTCTCAGTGCCGAGAAAAAATGATAGTAAATTATCAGGAAATGCGTCATGCTTTGGGAAAAGAAGGAGTTTGTAGTCGTGCAGCTCAAGCAATTTTAGATTCAGTTTTGAGCGGAAAATAAAGATATTTTTGAGACAATTAAAGGCAATTATAGTTTTGTGTTTTGTGGAATGGGCATCTTACCCGTTCCTGATATTTTTACCGCAGGCAGGATACACATCCCACTGATATTAATCCCGCCCCTCAGCAATGCCGTGAAGATGGAGAATGTTTTTATACCGAATTAAATGGATTTGATATTAAACCCGGCACAGAAAAGATAATTATTTGTAGAAGAGAATTTGAGCAAATAGTTCTTCATCATTAATATCATGTCCGTTAGTATAGTTTGTGTAAATTCAAGGGTGAATATCTACAGTAAATTTAGGTTTTTTTTGCTTAATAGACTTCCTCCTTCTTCCTTCTTCCTTCTTCCTTATGGTATATATTATGTCTGGTTAAATAGTTATAAATAACTATAAAGCTAAATAGGGCTTGCTGATTAAATATAAAAGCATTGACATATAAAGACAAGTGCCTTTTTGGGAACGAAAAAAGTGCGCCTGTTTCAGCTCTTCACGCTCATGCATGGAGCGTATTTTAGGCGCATAGTTGGGCAGAACAATCTTGGGACAAAACGCCCGCTCCTACTTCCTCGCTCCCGATCCATTTCTCCTGTCTCCAGTATAGCTGTCTTCCCCTCCTGGGAGGGGGAGGGGCGAGGGGTGGGTTGTCTCCTACCCCTACTAAAATACTTTTGAGCGCAAACCCTAAATAGGGCATTGGATTGGGGACTTATAGGTAGGGAAGCTATCAGATTAGGGAGTTACAATAGAAAAGAGGAAGTAAGAGGGGAAGAAAGTTGTTTTTCTCACGCTATTTTCAGACATGATATTACTGTACTTCATTAACCTGAAATACGCTGTATTTATTTAGCAACAAATATTTGTTTCCTGTTTTCCCTTGTCTATAAAAACAATTTTGTAACCTTCTTTTATCTTTTCTGTGGTGGGTTTAATACCCTACGGTCAACGGGGGCGCTTAAAATTATTTGGGGTTATAAGACATGAAGTGGTTGGTCGTTTACCGAATAATTAAGGTTTAAAGCCTCTCCTTTATCCTTTTTTCTATTTCCTACTCCCTACTCCCTAAAGCAAAGGAATTTTTTACCGAGAAATTGTGGTCTAAAGTCTCCCCTTTTAAGGGGATAAAAAAAGAGAATATTCCTGATTTTAAGCCTCCTTATTTCAGAGGTACTGATAACTGATAACTGAAATGACCCCATAAGCATGGAAATTGCTATCTCATTTAGCTAAAGTAAAACTCTGTTTTTAGTCAAATAGACGGCGTTGCTGAAATGTAATGGTAAGTAGCTGAAGGTCAAATTGAAAAACTTATGTTTTGCGTTGATACTTAATCTAAAAATCATTATCATTCAGCAACGCCAAATAGGCATTTTTAAATAAAGTCTTTTCAGGAGGAAAATTCTTCGTAGCATTCTTTTTTATATTTCATATAATTTTTATGAAAAGATGAAAAGATATAGAATTAAAATTATAATTTGTTTGATATTTACTGTAATTTTAGGTTTTGCAACTAAATTTTATGAAGGACTATTTTCAGAATGGCTAAATAATTCTTTTAGTTCAATTTTTTATGAAGCATTCTGGATTTTTTTAGTAATTTTTATTCGACCTCGACTTAAACCTGGTTTAGTAGCTTTTTGGGTATTTATTGTCACCTGTTTTCTAGAATTTATGCAGTTATGGAAACCACCTTTTTTACAAACTATTCGAGCAACTTTAATTGGCAGACTGTTGTTAGGAAATACTTTTGTATGGTGGGATTTTTTGTACTATATATTAGGTTGTACATTGACTTGGATATTTTTACGTTACTTCAAATTTTATGATGAGAGGAGTCAGGAGTCAGGAGTCAGTAGGAAGAAAGGATGAGAGTGGGAATTATCTGGGAATATTCCGGCATTTTATGTCTGCATTGGATGGAAGTAGAAGGTGCGATAACTGTATAACCGGATTTTAGGTAAGCATTCAGCCATCAGCTATTAGCTATCAGCTACTAATAGACATCTCCAATAATAAAAAATAAAATCAACTATCGTACAGAAATCATCAATTATTTCCCCCTACTCACTACTCCCTAATACCAATTTAAAAAAAGAATGTTACGAATAGTAAGAGGAATCAGGACTTACGCAAATTGACTGTAAAACCACCATCTGTAGGGGCGAATGGCATTCGCTCTCTCTATATATAGATTCTCTGTGTAAGTCCTGAGGAATAAAAAGATTTTACAGGATATTCTCTTTGACAAAAAGGATGATTTACGGCCTAAAAAATGGTATTTAAGCCATTAATTCTGACTCCTGACTCCTGACTCCTGACTCCTAAGAAATATCCTAGCTATTTGTAGCAAACATTTATCAATTTGGTATAATACCTCTTTTCTGAAGATATCTAATGAGAGAAAAATAAGAGAAAGAGGCAAAAGCAACCCTTGAAATTGAGAGGGAATTAAAAGTTACTGCCAAAGTAAGGTCTTTTAACCTTAGAAGGAATCATTCATTATACCATTTTCAAAAAATACTGTTACAGTGCTTTAGTCTGTTACTAGGAGTGTTGAGATTAATACTGTAGAGACCTTTTTTGAATTTGGTATTATTTGCTGATAGCTGACTGCTAATACCAATTTTATATGAGGTTGCATAGAATGATGAAATTCATTAAATCGATCTATCTTTATCTACGCTTACCTGCGGTCAATTATGCTTAAAATATTATTCTATGCAGCTTCATTTCAATTTGGTATAAGAGCTAAGTGCTTATTTTATTACTTTTAACTTTTGAATTTTGACTTTTGAGTTATAATTCCTACCCATTTAATAATAGCTTCAGTCAACCCATCCAAAGTATATTCTTGAGCTTCCACATCTACTCTACCTAACAAACTGTGACAACTTTGAGAAGTTTGAGGTCCGATAGAAGCAATACAAATATTTTCTAACCAATCTTGCGGTAAATTATCTTTATTTTCAGCCGTCAAATAACAAAAATTTCGCACCGTTTTAGAACTAGCAAAAGTCATAATATCTATCTGACGATTTTGTAGTGCTAATAAAGCTTCCGGTAGAATATTTTCTGGACAACTAGACTCATAAGCAGCTACTTCTATTACCTCCGCACCTTTACTACTTAATTCATTCACTAATACTTCCCTACCACCAGTCTCTACTCTGGGAAATAAAACCTTTTTTCCACTCAAATTTTCTGGGAAATTTACCACCAAAGAATCAGCAACAAAATTAGGTGGAATAAAATCTGCTTTCAAACCACGAGCATTCAAACTTCCCGAAGTTTTTTTACCAACAACTGCTATTTTTACACCAGATAAAGCACGACTATCCTTATCTTTCTCTGCCAACCTTTCAAAAAAGTAATCTACCCCATTTGTAGAAGTCAAAATTAACCAATCAAAAGTATCTATATTATTAATAGCCACATCTAAATCATGCCAACTTGAAGGAGGAGTAATCACTAAAGCAGGCATTTCAATTACTTTTGCCCCTGCTTTTTGTAGGCGATCGCTAAACTTACTAGACTGACCTGCTGCACGAGTCACTAAAACAGTTTTATTTGCTAAAGGCGCTATTTCAATTTTGGCTACTGAATTTTCTTTAACCATATTATTTGGAGACTTTAAATAATCTCGTAACCTGACTACTTCCCCTACTATTATCACACAAGGGGACAAATATTCAGTGTATGTTTGTTGAACAATATCCCCTAAACTACCAATCCAAATTTGTTGTTTTGGAGTGGCACAATTTTGAATAATTGCCACAGGAGTTTGAGATGTTCTTTTATGTCTTAATAACTGACGCACAATTTCATCTAAATTTCGTGCCCCCATTAAAATTACTAAAGTTTCAATCTGAGATATTCTTTCCCAATCTAATGCTTCTATGTCGTGAGCAGTCAAGACGATAAAAGCTCTACTCATTACTGCATCTGTCAGAGGAATATTTGCGAGTAAAGGTGCAGCTAATGCAGAAGAAATTCCTGGTACAACTTCAAATTCACAACCAGCTTCAATTAATGCTTGAATTTCTGAAGAAGCACGACCAAAAATAAAAGGATCTCCTCCTTTTAGTCTAACTACTTGTTTGCCTAAACGACATTTTTCTACTAATAAGCTATTAATTTCTGACTGAGACATACTGGGTTTACCGCCACGTTTACCCATCTCTATTTTTAAACAACTTTCTGGTGCTAATTGTAGAATTGAGTCATCAACTAAGGCATCATAAATTAATACTTCAGCTTGAGTAATTAGGGAATGTGCTTTGACAGTCAAATATTCTTTACTTCCGGGTCCAGCTCCAACAATATATACTTTTCCTAGGGATAGATTCATTTCAGTTATCAGTTATTAGTTATTAGTTATAGTTATTTAAGTTTAGATTGAGACGATAATTTCTTGCTGTGAAACGGTTTCAGCCGAAAAAGTGTCTCATTCTTATTTAAAACAACTATAATTTCTGACTGACTAGACATTAGTCATTAATTATTTCCCCCTACTCCCTACCTCATCAATATCAATATATATAAAAAGAACCTAATAGTTCATAAAAATATGGTCAAATATGACATATCCTTATTTTGCAGGCGTTACCCTGACTGGGTGAACTACAACACCCTCTATCCCATAGTCAAATACATTTGGGACTGCTTTTTTCATTATGTTTAGAGAACCGTTCACATCAGCATTGATTAATCTTTTGTTGGCGGTACGATACAAACCTCTTTTTATTCTTTTCCCTGAGAAAGTGACTTGATTTTTCTCACCTTTCTTGTAAACAGGAATCAAATCATTATCTATAAAACTTGATGCGGAGGTATAAGATTCTTCTGTAATAATTACATCTATTCCTACCATCTTGGCTTTATAAGATAACATTTCTATTAACTTGTTATAGGGAACAGATACAAAGTTTTGATTATTTCTTTTCCCTAAATTTATCTTCTGCTTCCACTCTTCATTGTGCCCTATTATCAATGTTCCTATTTTCTGATTAATCAGGGTATTAATAATTAAACGAGACGCTTTATGAAGATAATCATTGATTTTAAATTCTCTTTTATTGCACAGCTTTTGCAGTCTCTTACTCGATCTATTTTCCTGGAGTTGAGATTGTAGACAGCTTTTAATTTTGTTATAGTATTGATTTATAGATTTTAACGGTCTGCCATTTATCAAGAGTGGTTTTATTCCGGCTTGATTAAAACTTAATGTAGCTAAATTGTTTAATCCTATATCAATACTTGCGCAACGATTTTTTTCTAGCTCGTATTGTTTTTCGCATTTCTCATAAATGACCTCTATTACATAATGGTTAAGTCTAGGGACGAGACGAACTTGTTTGATTTGTGAAGTAGGTACTAATGTTTTTAGATAAATTCCTGTCTTACTAGGATTAATAATTCCTTGTTTTAATTGCCTCTTGCTGATAGCTTGTGTGGTATAAACTACAAAATTTCTTCCTGTTATTTTATTTTTATATCTAGGAAGGCGAGGGCGAGCATTAAACTTTGATGGTTTTTGTTTATAAACTTCGTTTGCTGCTAAAAAACTTTTCCAGTTTCTATCTAGTATCATCAATATTTGTTGAGATACTTTAGCTGGAATTGCTTGATAATCTGATTGAGTAGAGAGTATTTTTTGCAGGTCATAATAAGATAGATTTGTCTTTTCAAATATAAAAGACTGACGAACTAAATAATTAGCATAGTTATAGAGATTTTTCGACAAGAAACATAGTCGGTCAATTTCAGAATAAAACCGATGATTTTTTTGAATAATATGTCTCTCAACTAATCTCATAAATCAAGGGGTTAAAATTATATTAGGATTCGAGGATTTCGGAATTGTTCTGATTATTTAGCCTGAAACTAAGCGTGCCAATTTCATTATACTATTTAACCTTTAGCCTTGGAGTTATTAAATTTTGTCAAATATTTAGTAGCTATGCTTGTATAAATCAACGAAGATATTTGGCATCACTTGACTATATATGACTATATTTATGTATAACTTTTATTATACCAAATTTCTAAATTCCTGAGAGGGATATAGCATCGAAAACAAAATCCCATTGAAAAATTGTATAACCCCTCAACCCCCCTCCCTTGAAGAAAACAGGAAGGTTGGATGAGAGGTCTTAATTTCTAGATCACATCAAAAGTTAGATAGTGGGAATTGTTTATATGCCACTACTTAGGAATGAGGATTCAATAAAGTCCAGAATTTTTTTGAAAGAACTCAGGTGACGACTTTAAGCAATTTAAATTGTGTAGATAATAAAATCCTCATTCCTTATCTATATCAATCTTCAATTTAAAATCTAAAAGCATAGCCGAAAGTTTATGATGAAACCTTAAGCTTTCCAGGAGTCCGATCCTCAATATTCTGTTCCTTCACTATATCAAGGGGGGACGCCTGCATATCCCTAATAGTTTCAAAGTCTAAGCTGCCAACATCAATTTTGCGGACTTGACGGTTATGTTGAGTATGGTAATAGATTACCTTATTTGTAAGGTCGTAAGCTGTTGTCCAGAGGGTCGCACTTCGCATACCTGATGTGTTTATATATTCATCTTCAGATTCTTCGGGTGGTCCGAGCGGAACATTAAAATTATCAAGTATACGAAACAATTCATATATCGTCTCAGGTCCGTCAGTAGTTGCTCTTGCAGTTTGAGAAAAAGCAAAAGCACGGATAAAACGTGATGGAGGAGTAAAATCTCCTGGCAACCCAATCATTCCACTACCAAAACCTAGTGGGCTAAAATTAATTGAGCCAATATTTCGATCTGGACAAGCTACAGGAGAAATATTGACATAATTTCGTAAATTATTAATATGCCAGTCGTATGTTGGAGCGTTAGTAATAATCCCTAGTTCAGCATCAAAAATTTTTGGTTTGCCTTGTAACCATTCAATAACGATCTGTTCCCCCGAAGGATCGCTGACCATCAAATGATATAGTGCAGTTTTCCCAATAACTGGTTCAACAACGTTTACCACTAAGATTTGGTCTATTGCCTCACGAACATCATCTACTGTGGCACAGGTGGAAAGAAGATACTGGACAACATCGGTCGGTGCCATAGATTTCTCTGCCATAGTTGAATCATAATCCACATATTCAGCAAAGTCTGGATGATCAAAGACTCCAGCAACTAATCCCTTTTCATTCATGCCGTCAAGAGGAATTGGCCTATTTACAGCATCAATTCCTACTATTCCATATTTGCCAGTCCACCGTATACCAGGCAAATGGACATTTTCATCCCTAGAGAGTTCAGTCACAAACTGGTGCTCTCTGGGGAGGATCAATATTCGAGATTCTAGATCAAACTTACCCCATTGCATTGTTCTACCATAGACCATAGCACCGTCTTCTGCTTTTAGGGTAATACCTGTACAAGCGTAAGCAGGAGGCATTAGGTTAATGAAACAAAACAGAAAGACTAAAGCTAATGTCAGTACTATTGATTTGATAATGAAACAAAACAGAAAGGCTAAAGTTAATATTAGCACTATTGATTTTATGTTTTTCATCACTTAGCTGATTTTTGGTGCTTTACATAATAATTAATATTATTTTTGTGTGAAGAATACAATGAGTAATTATGCTGCGTTTTGTTCATATTTCGGAGAAAAAATACCCCGAACAACAATAGAAAATCTGAAATTATTACTTTTTTTTACCCAGAGCTAACTTTTCCTAATTCCTAGATATTTTTGACACAAACAAAATCTGACTACTATCAAAGACAACCCATAGAAAAAATTAGATATTCAAAGGAAAAATAATTTCTAAATAAATTGATAAAATTCCACATCATCGTCTAGTTTGTAATAATTTTATTTGCCATCCCTTACAGGTATATTTATCAGAAAAAATACCCCGATCAACAATATAAAATATGAAATTATTACCTTTTTTCACAGAGCTAATTTTTCCTAATTCCTAGAAATTTTTGACACAAACAAAATCTGGCTACTATCAAAGACAACCCATAGGAGAATTAAATATTCAAAGGAAAAATATAGAAGAAGGAGGAATAATTTAGTTATCTAGTACAGTCTTAAATGATTACCTTTTTTCCCCAGAGATAACTTTTCCTAATTCCTAGAAATTTTGAAAGAACCAAAATCTGACTACTATAAAAGATAACCCATAGTAAAATTGAAGATTCATAAGAAAAAGTACTTTTCCAATAAAGAGATAAAAATCAAAATTATCATCTAGTTTGTAATAATTTTACTTGCTATCCTCTACACCCATATTTATCACAAAAAATGCCCTGAGCAACAATATAAAATATGAAATGATTACCTTTTTTCCCCAGAGTAGACTTTATCCTGATTCCCAGAAATTTTTGACATAACCAATATCTGAATACTATCAAAGAAAACCCATAGGAAAAATTAGATATTCTCGGCAAACTAGTTTCCGAAAAAATAACCCAAGTAACAATAGAAAATCTGAAATTATTACCTTTTTTTTCCCAGAGCAGACTTTTCCTGATTCTCAGAAATTTTTGACACAACCAAAATCTGATTGCTATAAAAGACAAGCCATAGGAAAAATTAAATATTCTAGGAAAAATAGTTTCCAAATAAATTGATAAAAATCAGCGATCGCCTTTTTTTCTTGCAGGTCTACTTTTTGACTACGCCACCACATTAAACATAAAGCTAAAAAATGAGTTATTGCCAAAAAAATTAAATTAACATTTGCCAACCAAACTACACCCAATATAATCATACCGACATAGCAAATTGTTAATACCCACCTTGCCAAATTAAATACAGTAAATGTCCCTAATTTAATTGTAAATGTAGTGATATTAAATTTACGGTCTCCTTCAATATCTGGAATATCCTTAAAAATTGCAATAGCAAAAGTGAAGACTATTACAAACAAAGTTAGCGCCCATATTGTGGGAGGAATTTCTGGAATTATCAAGCTTTTTTTGAGGAGAATTATTTCACCTACTCCTTCTATCCATTTATTTAAACTTCCTGAGACTTCCTCAACTTTTTCTAATCCCCAAACAAAGCTTAAAAATAAACCTAAATTAACAATTACTCCCCGCACAGTAAAAATACATAACGCTGCCCAAAAAGGAAATCTTTTTAATCTAATAGGAGGCAAGGAATAAAATGTACCAATTACTAAACTTATGGCCACTGTACCTAATAAAAAAGGTCCGCCAACTAGAGCAAAACTTAAAGCTAAAACTCCCGTTATTGCCACAATTACTTGACCAGAAAACCGAGAAAATTCACCAGCAGCTATAGGAAGATCAGGTTTATTAATTCGGTCTATTTCCACATCTTCTAATTGATTCAATCCTACTATATAAATATTTCCACATAGACAACTTATCCAAGTTACCAATAACAGAATTAAACTATAGATGAACAAAGATTGATTGAAAAAATCAGAGCGATCGCCCAGAGCAATTAGATATATTGCTAATACACTTAATGTTGTGCCAATAATTGTATGGGGACGTGCAAACTTCCAAAAACTATATAGCCATGGAAAATATTTTTGCACCAAATTAGTTGTGATTTTTAGTTCCTGATCGTGTGAAATTTCTCCCATAACTACCTAAAATTATTTTTCTCTTAATTTACGATTATTTTATAGCGGTTTTCACATAGATAGACTACAGCATTTTTCTACTCCCTACTCCCTACTCCCTATTCCCTCCTCCCTAAGTAAAAATAATTTTGTAGTTTACTTAAATGAAAAGCGCTTTCATTAATTGATAATTGATAATTACCTCAGGTTTTAACCGTTACGGAATTGAATATAAGAAAATATTATTTCTTTTTTCTCTTTAAAAGGAGAGGCTTTAAACCATAATTATTTAATTATTAATTATTCGGTAATATTAATTTTGGTGCATCTAACTTATTTGCAAAAATACTTTTTTCCTATATCTTCCCTGTTGCCTGTTGCCTAAAAGCAATAAATTTTTGGCTTTATTCAAAATTGAGATGCACCCATTAATTTGGCAAGCGATTAATATCTTGATTAGAACCAAGTACAATCATTATTATTCCTTTAGTTAAAATTGTACTAGGCTTGGGATTAATTTGAAATTTTTCACTTCCGTCGCTCACTGCCAGTAAATTTAAACCATATTTATTCCGTAGTTCTAAATCAGCAATAGTTTTACCATCAAATTTTTCTGGTACAATAAATTCTACAATACTATTATCTGGGTCTATATCAAATTTATCAAGTATTCTAGGTTTACTCAATAATCGTGCTAATTCGCAACCCATTTCTCTCTCTGGAAATACCACATAGTCTGCTCCAACCTTGTTTAAAAGTTTGACATGAGTTTCTGAAGAAGCTTTAGCTACTACAAATTTTACTCCTACTTCTTTAAGATTGAGAGTAGTAATAATACTTTCCGACAAATAATTGCCAATTGCGACAATTACTGTATCAAAATCTGAAATACCAGCTTGTTTAATAGCATTAATTTCTGTTGAATCAAGCTCTAAAGCATGGGAAGATATTTTGTCAGTTAAAGCTTGATTTACTCTTTTTTCTTCTCTATCAATAGCCAAAACTTCATAGCCCAAATTATGCAGAGTTAAACATACTGCTTTACCAAATCGACCCAAACCAATTACTGCAAATTGTTTAGTTTCAGATTTTAAATTTTGCCAAAAATTCCAAGACGATAATTTCACTAAAAATTCAACGTTATACCTTCGTATATTGTATAGCGCTGCACGCAGGCCACAGGCAATAGGGATAATAAAAAACTGATAATATCAGACTTGTAGCTATTGGAAAGTTCCTGTAATTTGTAAATAGACCAGCGCACATTGCTATAAATAGCAAAAATAACGTTGCCTCCAAAATATCTATTTTCAGATTTTACCAATGCTGAGAAAAATTTTTCACAACTAACTAAATTTGTTCTCTTAGTTTTTTTGCTGTGTTTTTAACTTTAGCATCAATATAGGGTTTCTCAAGTTACTAAGGTAAAGTTATTTTTCTTCTTTTCTATTCCCTACTCTCTACTCCCTAAAACTCAAAAATTATACAAATAAATTTTCCTCTGGATACTGAACCGCACTAGGATTTTGTTCAGCAAAAATAGTAGACACTAATAGTAAGACACCCACCCTACCTATATACATAGTTAAAATCAATACTAATTGCCCGGGAATTGTAAAATTAGAAGTAACTCCCGTAGATAAACCAACTGTAGCAAAAGCAGATATAACTTCAAATAAAATTTGAATTGACTCTAATTCTGGGTCAGCAAAAGCAGCTAAAGTAGTAGCGATCGCCACTAATGAACCTGAGGCAAAAACCACACCAATAGCCTTAATAATAACTATAACCGGAATCTTACGTTGATAACATAAAACTTCTTCCCTACCCTGTAAAGCTGCTTTTGTACTATTCAATAATATTCTAAAAGTTGTAGTTTTAATACCCCCTCCAGTGCTACCCGGACTAGCACCAATAAACATTAAAACAATCGTGATAAATAAACCAGCATCAGTCAAATTCCCAATATCAATAGTATTAAAACCCGCCGTTCTAGTAGTAACAGATTGAAACCAAACAGCAATTAATTTTTGCCCTAAGTTAAAATTTTCTAGAGTCTGAGGATTGTTAAATTCGGCAATAAAAAAAGTAATAATACCAAAAATTAATAAAAAAATATTTGTATTAGTAACCACTTTAAAATGTAGAGAAAAAGTGTGAAAAACTTGCTCTTTTTTCCAACAACTTTTCAGCCATAAATATATTTCCATAATCACTTGATAACCCAATCCTCCAAATATAATCAAGCCAGTAATCACAAAATTTAGTAACGGAGATTTGACATACTTAATAAACCCATCTGCATATAAACTAAAACCAGCGTTATTAAAAGCATTTATACTATGAAAAACAGAATACCAAAGACCTTCTTTAAACCCATAATTTGGAACAAAAACAAACAAAAGCAACAAAATACCAGTCAATTCAAACACAATTGTTGTAGCCAAAATCGACTTAATTAAAGGTTCTACACCAGCCAATCCTACTTGTTCCAAAGATTGCTGAAGAGCCACTTTTTCCCGCAGACGAAATTTACGACCAAGCAACAACAAAAGAATAGTTGTAGCAGTCATATAACCCAAAGCTCCAATTTGAACCAATAACAATAGAAATAATTGCCCCCAAAAAGAATAATATTCCCCCACATTCACAACAGAAAGTCCCGTCACACAAACAGCAGAAGTTGCTGTGAATAAAGCAGTTACAGGATGACTCCAATTTCCATTACTCACAGAAATAGGTAACATGAGTAATATAGCACCAATAATAATAACAGCAATAAAACCTTTACATACAGTTCTAGCTAAACTCATTTCAAATTTTTAGTATGTATATTTAAAATTTAGGCGAGTTATTTCAATCACAAATAACTTATACTAATTCGTAACCATTAAGCCATTAGCGGTCAGCTTTCAGAAATTAGTAGTTTAAGAATTTGAGTAATATTGAGTCGTGAGCAAGTAGCTAATTTATTTCAGACTTTTAATTCTATTAAATCTTTCAACTCTGATTCCTCAAAAAAGGGCAATTAAGTTAATAGCTGATGGCTGTTAACATAGTTTCTCAGTAGGAGACTAGCTGACACCTAAATGCTTACAGTAATTCACATTAATAATGGCATAAATTAACATCTAAAATTACAAACAATTAATTTTTTTTTAGAAAAATAATAATTTTAAACCTTTGAATTTTGTGTTAAATTATGTAGTAATCAGGAATAATTTATGAGATATTTAATAACAATTAATAGCAATCAAAATCCTTTTATATTCTTAATCCTGACTCCTGACTCCTGACTCCTAATTACTACTAAAATCTTACAACTGAAATATGATTGCTATATAATAGTCCAGGAAAATAAATCCTCAATCTTAATTGATTAATAATTATGACCTCAAACTTAATCGAACAGATTCAACAATTCTATGATGCTTCCTCCAGTCTATGGGAACAAGCGTGGGGCGAACACATGCACCATGGCTATTATGGACAAGATGGTAAGCAGAAAAAAAATAGACGACAAGCTCAAATAGACATGATTGAAGAACTACTTCAATGGGGAGCATTAAATGAAAAATCAAATTTTTGGCCTCCTACCTCGATCCTGGACGTCGGTTGTGGTATAGGCGGTAGTACATTGTACTTAGCCGAAAAATTTCATGCCACTGCCACTGGCATTACCCTTTCTCCCGTCCAGGCCCAAAGAGCTAAAGAACGAGCTGATGTAGCCAACTTAAGTCAAACTACTAATTTTATAGTGGCAAATGCTTTAGAAATGCCCTTTGCCGATGAATCATTTGACTTGGTATGGTCTCTCGAAAGTGGAGAACACATGCCTAATAAACAGAAATTCTTGCAAGAATGCTATAGAGTCCTCAAACCAGGTGGAACTATAATTATGGCTACTTGGTGTCATCGTCCAGTTGGTAGCTCCGATGGACAATTAACTGACGATGAAAGGAGACATCTAGCCGAAATATATCGCGTCTATGCTCTGCCTTATGTTATTTCTTTGCCAGAATATGAAGCGATCGCCCAAAATGTCGGCTTTCAAAATATCTGCACTGCTGACTGGTCAACTGCTGCTGCTCCCTTCTGGAATATTGTGATCGAATCAGCTTTTG
This sequence comes from Okeania sp. SIO2F5, assembly GCF_010692685.1. Classification (NCBI taxonomy): domain Bacteria; kingdom Bacillati; phylum Cyanobacteriota; class Cyanophyceae; order Oscillatoriales; family Microcoleaceae; genus Okeania; species Okeania sp. SIO2F5. Next base: position 19,312 of record NZ_JAAHGU010000017.1, read on the forward strand.
ACCCTAAAGTAATTATGAACTTACTCTTTAGTGGTTGGACAACAATTCAAGCTGCCCTTTCCTTGGAGTTAATGAGTAGTGGATATGAACGAGGATTAATAAAATTTGGTCTAGTGCGGGGGAATAAATAGTTGATTACTACAAATTCTGTTAAAATCAGTGGAAGTGAGTCAAAATTTTCATACTTTTTTAGATATGTAGATATGAAATAATTTCCTGAAATTACTATGAGATTAAAGTTTCGAGCCTATAAAATCTTACTTTTGACTTTTTACTTTTAAATTTTGACTTCATCCCATAATTTTTAACTCAAAAGTTAAAATCTTACTTTTAAATTTTGACTTTTAAATTTTGACTTTTGACTTCATAAGCTGATTTCATCACTGCATCTTCAGTAAATGTTAATTTCTGTAGCAATATACCTACTTCTGCTATAATCATCGCTTACAATAGATACACCATATGGGATATTCCTGGAGGTGTAATTTATGTTAGTTATTTTAATGGAAAATCAGCTAGTTGCTCCTCAACAAGTTTGTCACAGTTGTTTGTTAGCCGATAGAAGTGGTCAACCCCGATGGAAAGGTGGTCAATTACGTTGTGGTCATCCAGTTCCTAAGTTATCAGATACTCAAGCAGATCAGTATGAGTGTCAAATGGGTTTCCGCGTTGCCAGTATAGAATAATATAGAATCCGGATAATTACTTATCGTATAGCCCTCGGAGTCAGGAGTTAAGAAGAGCGAGTCAGGAGAAAAGAAGAATTGAGCATGGCAATTATCTAGAGGTATTCCGTGAAATGTCTACATTGAGTGGAGGTAGTTTTGCAATAATTGTATAACCGGATTTCATATAATTACAAAAAATTATTAGTTTGATATAGCATTTTTATCTGGGAAGTGAAAACCAAGTACTATTAAACAGGGAATAGTAAAGGAGGAAAAACAGCATTAATATAGTTAGTAGCAAACACCAGGAGATAGGGTACTTGTTAGGTGCGCTTTTTTTACAACAAAAAACTCTATCTAGATTTAGATTTCAAATAAAAACACTATAGTCAGGATGAAAATTAAAAGTAGATTAAAATAGTGCATTTAACCTTGAAGCTAATAATTTAAATGTATCTTAAAAGTAAACAAAATATTTCGCTCAGATTTGAGTTGTGTAGAAAATATCTTCATTACTGAGCAAAACACAGTTTTAAACACTTAACACTTTAATTATCTACTTTTTTGTTTTTTTGATCAATTATTTAGGACTACTTATTTGAAGAATATAGAATAATATTTTTAGAGGCACCAACAGGTAGACTAATACAAGTATTGCTTCTATTGTATCATTTTTTAGATGGTGACTATCTACCTAATTATAGTGAAAAACTAGGCACTTGTGCTTGAAACTTGAGTCCTAGTAAGGAAAGGCCGACCTTTGACTTTTTCCCAAAGAAAGAAAGTATTTTTATTTTTTTCTTAAAATTACTGAAAATTTGAAAGTTTAGTGATTTTTTAGGCCACAAAATACGATCCAGGGCTGAAGTTATCTAACTACTGCGCTATCCTGAATTTATATTTACTTACTTATCATCAAACTCAGGAGTATTTTACAATGAATTGGCGCGGTTCTACAACTGTTCAAGACCGAATTTTTGCTAGCTTACCTTATCTATTACCCTTGCTAGATGGGTTAGTGTATGGCAGATATTTATTCCAACAGTTCCCTCCCATACAGATAATACCAGTTCTTCTTAGCCCTTTGTTACAGATTTATAGAGGTATACCCTTCTTTGGCTTAATAGTTTTCTTTGCTCTGTTCTTGTTCGTAGTGAGAAATGAAAATATATCTCACTTTATTCGTTTCAATACAATGCAAGCAATTTTACTGGATATTATTTTAATCTTGTGTGGTCTAATTCTGCAAATCTTGGGAGCAAGTTTAGGAGGATTTATTCTGGAAACTCTCTCTAATATGATATTCATCGGAATTCTAGCATCATTTATCTATGCAGTAGTTCAATCAGTCATGGGACGCTACGCAGAAATACCTACTATTTCTGAAGCTGTTTATATGCAAGTGCGCTAAATATTTTTCACACTCACACCCTTTATTTTGTCTTTGTGGTGAAAATTTTGTAAGATAAAAGATCCTTGCTTCTGCATAAATTTGCTAGAAGCCATGTAGTCCGAAAGGAGATTATTTCCATGAAACCATTCATTTATGAAACAATGTATATCCTGCGTCCAGACCTGAATGAAGAACAGGTAGAACAAGAAATTGCAAAATATAAAGATTTATTGCAGGAGCAGGGCGCTTACGACATAGAAATTCAACATCGTGGTAAGCGTCGTTTAGCCTATGAGATCAACGATCATCGAGAAGGTACATATGTTCAGATGAATTATCAAGGTCCTCCGACTCAAATAGCTGTATTGGAGAGGGCAATGCGTTTGAGTGAAGAGGTTATTCGTTACTTAACGATTAAACAGGAAGTACCCAAAAATACTACACCAGATACTACTGTACCAGATACTCAAGAACGACCAGAACCATTAGCAGCAGTGGAATAGTAATGTTTCACGGCAGCACATAATTATTGGGTGCATCTCAATATTTGCAAAAATACTTTTTTCCTATATATTCCCTATTCTCTATTCTCTTTTGCCTGTTGCCAGATGAGCTGTTGCCTGTTGCCTAAAAGCGATAATTTTTTGGCTTTATTCTTGCATTGAGATGCACCCTAATTATTTGGACTAACAAATTTGAGAGTTTTGATTAACCCAAAAAAGGCAAATTAACAAAAAAGTAGAACTTGAGCATCTTAAATAGGGGAGACTCCTCTCCTATTTCCTTTACATTATCAATAGACATCTCCAGAAAAAAGGGAGTCGGGAGTAGGGGGAAAGAATTGATAATTTCTGTGGGATAATTGATTTTATTTTTTATTATTGGAGATGTCTAATTATATTAGCTATAGAGCTATACTATTTCTAAATATAAAATATAAGTTATATAGGAACTACTGAATAATTAGGAGCAAACTTAAAGTGAAGCAGATGCAAAAGTTAAATTCACAACAACTTCAACTTGAAGTATCTCGTCTTAACGAAGAATTACAAATGCGAGACCAATTAATTCAACAATTGTCTCAAGAACTTTTTCGATTAGTTAAGGGAAATACAAGTATAGTACCAACATCAACAGTTCCTGAAAGTTACCAATCTCAAATGCAAAGTTTAAAGGAACAACTCAATGAAGTTGAACAACAAGTAAATTTTTATCAAGAACAAATCTCTGAACGAGATGCAGAAGTATATAATTTACGTCATTCTGTGCAAGAGTTAACAGACCGCTCCCAAATGTTAGAACAAGTAGTACAAGAGCTACCAGAAGTCTATCGTCAAAAATTCTCCGAACGACTTGCAGAAGTACTTGAAAAAGTGGAAATATTGCAAAAGGAAAACCGTCAACTTCATGCAGAGTTACAAAGTGTTAGTTATCGTCTAGCAGTTAGAAATCGTCGTGCTAATGGCCTAGATTTACCTGCTTTTGGTCAGGGACAACCAGGTTCTTCTGTAGAGATGCCGACGTTTGGAAATGCTTAATTTAAGTAAATATTTGCTGAGATAGGTATGATATTCTATCTTAGCATTATTATCAAGTTTTATCTCAAGAGAATAGTATTTTTATAATTAGTGAACTACTGTAAGAACGGCTCAGTTACTATTAAATTTAGCATCTGAGCCGAGAATTTAAAAATCAGCTTAACTTAAGCTGTTATTAATTTTCCATGAGAATCTAAAAAAACATCATCAATACTATCAAAAATTTGAAAAACCCTATCTAACTGAGTAATTTCAAAAACCAATCTAGCTGTGGGGTTAAGGTTACAGATAGCTAAATTACAGCCATGTTCACGAGCCTTTTTTAAACCAATAACTAATGCACTTAAACCAGAACTATCTATAAACTCCACATTGGCCATATCAATAATCCAAAGATTGTAGTTTTTTTCTAGTAGAGATATGAATTGCTGCTTAATCACATTTGCTCCAGCTAAGTCTAAGCGGTGATTCGGAATGAGAATAATATGTTGACTGACATCAATAGCTTTCATAGGTATCACCATTAATTAAAAAGAAAAAAAATAATTTTTTACTTTGCTCTGAAATATAAATTGTTTTAGATTAAAGATAATTCATTACACCCTAATTATCAACAATCCAGAAGTTGTAATGATACTCAGGAAATTCACTTTACTAGAAATAGAGTTCCCTGTATAAAATACAAAATTGACAGTAATTATTGTCAATTATAGTGCAAGTTGTTAACTTTTGTGATATATTTAATACTTCTTGGGTACATCAATTAGTTCTCTATAATCTATAAATATTGCTTGAGTAATAAATAAGTTCCGTTTAGATATAACTACTGGTCTATCAACCTTGAAATGATGGATAGATTTTTGTCAGGCAGAATTTTTGGGTAATGCTTTTTGAGATTGGCTACCCCTCAAAACCATCTTTACAGACTTTACAAGCCACTATTTGGCAATAAAATATAAAAAAATGATAAATTTGATCAAGTTCGCTTAAAGATTACCGTATAATGTCCCTAGAATTTGTATCATTAGAAACAATTCAATTAATTGCCAATAAATACGGCTATCTAGCCATTTTTTTAGGAATAGCCCTCGAAAATGCAGGAGTTCCCTTACCAGGAGAAACAGTTACACTCGTAGGTGGGTTCCTTGCAGGTAGTGGGGAATTACTTTATAGATATGTACTTAGCTGTGCAATTATAGGTGCAGTATTCGGCGACAGTTGTGGATATTTGCTTGGCAAGTATGGTGGCTGGCCATTAATGTTGAAGTTAGGTCAAATATTTCGGATTAAAGAAGAAAAACTGATAGACGCGAAAAATCAGTTTAGTAAAAATGCAGCTAAAGCAGTATTTTTTGGTCGATTTATTACGTTACTACGGATTTTTGCTGGCCCTTTGGCGGGAATTGCTCAAATGCCTTACTGGAAATTTTTATTATGCAATGCTAGTGGAGCGACTATTTGGGCATTGACAATGGTCAGTTTATCCTTCTTTTTGGGACAAGTTGTACCTCTAGAAAAATTAGTATCTTGGGTTGCACAATTTGGTGTCGCTGCTTTGGTACTAGTGGTAGCTTGGATTTTAATTCCTATTGGGTTAGAGTCTTTGAAGAAAGGAAAAGAAAATACAGGTTGATAATTTAAGGTTTAATATTAGCTGCCGAGGGCCACTCAGAAACTCTAAACGGACGCAGAGGAAAGTGTAGGACTACCGTATTAGTTCGCAGCATCCGATTTTAGCAGAAGCTTTGCGCCATCAAAACGCCAACTCACTGAAGAGCTATAATTTTAGTAGGGATCTCCGCGCCTAATAGCTAGAGAGGATGTCACGAAAAATATGCTTGAATATAGTTTAATACCAAATTCAAAAAAGGTCGCTACAGTATTAATCTCAAAACTCCTACTAACAGAATAAAGCACTGTAACAGTATTTTTTGAAAATGGTATAACTCACAAAGTTTACGGTCTAAAAAATATCAAACTCGACAAGTGGAAACCATTGTTAATTAGGAGCAAAAATCCTGTAACAGTTACAGGTTATAATAACAACCAAAACGATTTCTAAGAAAGGCATCTAGGTTAATCTGCTCTTGTTTGAGGAAACCAGTATGTGGAATTTCCCCATGGAGATACATATCTAAGACAGCACAAACAGAAGCAGAAGTTGTAAGCTGGATAGAACTCCAGGTTTCTCCATGCAAATTGAGGGGATAAATCTTGCGGACATCACTAATTTGTTGAAGATAGCCGTTTTTCCAACCAGTTACAGTACAGAAAATAACTACTACATCTTGCTTAGTAATAGGAATGGAATTTTCAAATATTTCTTGCAGGAGTTCGCGACGATCGCTTAAACCCAATTCACAAGTTAAAAATTTCATCAGATATTGATGACCTGGATAACGCACGGTCTTGTAGTTGAGAGTACGCACTTGGCCTTCAAGAGTTTCACAAAGAGTCCCCAAGCCGCCAGAAGTATTAAATGCTTCGTAATTTACCCCATCTACAGAGAAATGTTCTACCTCTTCTAAAGGCATTGCCTCAATTTTACGACCGTTATGAATAGCTTCGCAAGGATTACAGTATTCATTAATCAGACCTTTTGTAGACCAGGTGAGATTATACATCATCATATTAGACGGATATTGGGGTAGAGCACCAACACGCATTTTTACTTCGTCAAGCTTCTCAAAACCACTACATAGATGATGAGCAAGGATGCCGATAAACCCTGGAGCAAGTCCACATTGGGGTGCGAAAATCGAACCATCAGGAGTTGTTTCAGCAATGGAGCGAACTGCATTAGTAGTTGCCACATCTTCGGTTAGATCGAAATAACTAACTCTAGCTTTGGCAGCAGCACGAGCAATGATAGGATTAACCTCATAGGAGCAAGCAGAAATAACACAATCTTGGCCTTTTAGTTTTTCTGCAAGAGCAACTTCATCAGTCACATCTATGACAAAAGTATTGACTGGCAAAAATTCAGTTAAGCTTTCTAAAGCTCTAGAATCTATATCTCCAACAAGTATGCTGTAATCTCCACTGTAATGTAAGAGCTTGGCGATCGCCGATCCAATTTTTCCTGTTCCTAAGATTGTGACTTGATACATACTTATTAATTGTTTGAGGATTTCCTAAAATATTTAATACCAAATATCAAAAACTTTTCTATGTTTTCTTGAGTGGAGGAGTAGGGTAGTAGAAAACATAATAATATACACTTACTGGCGAATAATTTCTCAAAACGAGTTAAACATCTAATGCTTTTTTAGTAACTTACTATTTGATCGGCAACCTGAAATTAATATTTTTAAAACAACGAGACAATATTTATACATTTGAAGTGAATATCTTGACTAAAGCAAAAAATAGCTAATCACAGATAAAGATTTTTATATAGCGCTGTGCGCAGGCAACAGCTCATCTGGCAACAGGCAACAGGGGGGATAAATTGCCTATAATATAAGACTTTTAGCTATTGGGCATCTCCTGCAATTTGTAAATATACCAGCGCTCATTGCTATAGATCGTAAATTATGGTTAAAATAGCTATGCAAATTTAGATATACTTCAACATCTAATGTTTTTTTAGTCAATTTTTCCATTCGATCAAAAATTATTTCTTCCCATTCAATAGCTTCCGATTTAATTTTAATGATAAATAAGGTTTTCTTTTAACCTAAAGATGATTAACCCCCCGGCGTTGCATATTTGTGGGACGAATTGTATGCTTGGGCAAAAAAGAAGTATGAAGTATTAAGGATGAGATTTACCCGTTCAAAAAATATTCATCCCTTGATTCAGCAACGCCACCGCGCTGAACAGTTTAAAGGACTTCAATATCTTCTTGATGAGTATTTTTTAGACCTAAAAAATATTGGCATAGTAATAAAAATGTGAAAGTAATTCCTCCAAAATTTTATTCTTTTATCCTAATTCACTTCATGTTTTATTAACTTCTAATTACTTGAGTTCATACCTTTCTTATAATTAACAAGCCTAAGTTATTTAGATTATCATACTATCTGTCTGTTTTATCTCCCATAGCATTCAAGCTAGAGCAAAGTCATATTTCATCTGGTTCAAAATGAATTGAGTTTGCAAACGAATTACTTCTCGATATGTATCTTCTGATTTTCTATCCCAAAGATTGTGTCCTGCATCAAGTATATGTAACTGACATTTTTCGTCATTTTCTGCAAATTCCTTCAGTGCATGAGCATACTGGGGAAACAAGTTGAATGGATCGCCCAAGCTAACCAAAGTTAGGATTGGAGATAGGGATGTTCTAGATGGATAGTTAAACTCAGGAGTAAAAGTCTTGTAAGCTTCCCAACTACGAGGATGCAAAGTAACACCAGGAGCATGAAGAAGGTCGGCCAAAACTTCGGCTTTATCCTCCAAATATTGAACCGTAAACTGGAACAACTCTGGGTCTGGGTGTGGGGGATTAACTGCAATTGCCCCAGCTAAGTCATCATAATGTTGTGCATAAAGTATGGCAGCTATACCACCTTGACTACGTCCAGCAATAAAAACTGGGCGATCGGGATAAAGTCGTGACAAAACCAGGTGGACATGACGAAGCATGATCATTAGACCTTGCTCGCTGGCAAACTCAAATGGGGCATCTGAACCCATACCATTGAGAGGAAGGTCAGTAGGAAAAGATGCTACACGGAATGTCTCACCATCGGGTAGTAATTCAGTTAGTAAGCTTTGGTTACTTTTACGCCCACGTCCACGGTTTTTGCTTTTTCGCCCATGAAAAGTACCTGCAACATCACATAGTGTTTCAGCAACAGAAAAGGTCGTTCCAGTACCAGGTAATAGGATCTGAATTGCACGATGAGTATCATCAACTAACTTATTTGGCTCTAAAATACCTGTGAAGGCCATCGGTAGATATAACTTCGTGAATGGCAGACTTTGTTTAGGTTCGTTTGTAGCACCGACTCGATGAACAAATTCTTGGCTCTCTTGAATAACTTTCATCTCAAGCAGTTCACGACGACTTAGATTAGAAGATGTTGCCAACTCTTGATTAACTTGCTCAAGTCTTTTCAATTCTGAATTCATTTTTGACAAATTTTGTAGGCTAAAAGATTAATAGGATCATCGTAAATCGGCATTACTTTGGAATCAATAAGAGTCCATTCTGGTTGGTTTAAGACTTTCTCAAGTTTAGGCAAGAAACTCTGACGTGCCGTGAAAACCAACACACCTCCAGACTTGATATTGTCTTGAAGTTGATTCAGTTCTGCTGAACCAGCATGGTTTTCCGCAAATACTCCTGTAGCGACAATACCACTCGCCCTCTCTAAGTTTCTGAATTGCTCATCACCTATAAAGCAACAAACTAAGGATTTATATATGCCTTTTTCTGCTGCTTTGGTCAACATACTAGGTGATATGTCCATACCTATGATTTGTTCAAATCCCAATTCAGCTAAGGCCACACCAACTAGACCTGTTCCCGCCCCAACATCAAGAATTGTGTCCTGTTTATTGGCCACATATTGAGCAAGCATAAGTGACGCTGCTAAAGGCACTGGTTTCCAAAATCTCTCAATATCTGTCTCATAGGTATCTGCCCATTGGTCGTAGTTTTCCACTAACTCATCAATATTTTGACTCGAACAGATCCACTTTAACCACTGGTTTGTTTCTATCTCAGACATTCTTTTGTTATTCAATATTCTATTAATAGTAGACATTCTACTTTAGATTAAATCCTAAAACTTTGTGCTATTCCTAGTCCGTAGAAATGCTCAAATATTTTAGCCTGCCGTTCATTTACTATCTGAAGTTTTGAAATATTTTTGTCCCTCAGATATTAATTACTGGATTTACCAACACCAATATTTCCATTAGTTGAGATTTAGATATGAGGAGATAAGTTTTGATGTTAATTGCTCAGGTTAAGATATACTAAATATCATAAAAATTTTGTGAAAAAGGTAGGTAGATTTTATGGAATTAACAATGTTATTGGCAAAACTGCCAGAAGCTTACTCTATTTTTGACCCGTTAGTTGATGTTTTACCAGTAATTCCTGTTTTCTTCTTGTTGTTAGCTTTTGTGTGGCAAGCAGCAGTTGGTTTCAAATAAAGATTAATCTTAAAGATAGCTATCAGTTACCATTCTAATTATTTATCAGAATTTATTAGGCATAATAATTGGGAAGCTGATAGCTAACTTTTTTAACCAGTATTAATAGGATAAGTTCAATAAACCTATAAACAAAAATTTAGGTTTCTCATCTATAAGATAGATAATTTGTTTTCCAAGGTAATTTTGTGTTGCATCATAGGAGGATAAAACTACTGTAAGCATTTCCTGCGGAATGCTGCGTAAACAGCTATTAGCTGTCAGTTCTCAGTAAAAGGAGGGGGTTTAAATGAATATAGACTTTAACTTTAATGCCAGCTTTTGTAGTTAGATTTAATTCTGACTCAATTAGTAAAGCTTTTATTTAAAACTAAAAGCAATAGCTGATGGCCGAATGCTGACGACTGAATGCTGACAAACTACTTTTAGGGAATAATTAGGGTTTGCTGAAAAAGTCTTTTAGTAGGGGGTAGGAGACAGGAGACAGGAGAAAACCCACCCCTCGCCCCTCCCCCTCCCAGGAGGGGAATACAGGAGACAACCCACCCCTCGCCCCTCCCAGGAGGGGAGAAATGGGAATGAGCAAGGAGGTAGGAGCTAAGTTTTGTCCCAACATTGTTCTGCCCCACTATGCACCTAAAATACGCTCCTTTTTGAGCATTTTAGACTGAAACAGGCGCAATTTTTAAGGATCCAAAAAGGCTAAAACCTTTATATATCAATGCTTTTATATTTAATCAGCAAGCCCTAATTAATTGCTTATTTAAAATTAGCTATTACCAATTATCCATTTAATATGCAACACTGATTATTTTTCTTGATTTATGTCTTTTTTCTACTTACTTATTGCTGGAAAATCATTTGATTGATTATCGTGGGTAAAAAAAACTTAGATAGATAAATCTAAGACCGATTAGCAATTGTTTTTTGGAAAGCAGGTATTTTAGATATAGGTTTGATATAAGTCACAACATGAGGATAAAAACTTAAATCAAACTTTAACATCATGGGAATATAAGCTAAATTGGTGTTGCATTGTAGGAGGATAAAATGACTTTTAGGGAATAATTAATTGCTTATTGAAAATTAGCTATTACTAATTATCAATTTAATATGCAACACTGATTATTTTTCTTGATTTATAGCGCTCTTATTTGAGTTGTGAGATTATTGTAGATTTTTAGGGAATAGGGAACAGGGAACAGGGAATGGGAAATACCAAAGCAATAAAATTATCACATCTGATTCCTAATTGTTATATGTCTTTATTTCTACTTATAGCAGTCAAAGGAAAGGTTAGGACATATTGATAGCTATAAACTCAGACAACTTCAAGAATTGAGAATTAAGAATTGAGAATTAAGAATTACCTGTTATTATAAATAAGAGGATTGGTCAAAAGGATTTTTTTTCTTTTTATACCCTTAAAAGGGGAGGCTTTAAACCACAATTTTTCGGTAATATTTTCCAACTTCGGTTCCTTCTTCTTCCTTATTCCTTCTTCCTTATTCCTTCTTCCTTTTGCTATACTTCTTACTTGAAAATTATTTGATTATCGTGGGTAAAAAAAACTTAGATAAATCTAAGATCGATTACCAATTGTCTTTTGGAAAGCAGGTCTTTCAGATATACGTTTAATATAAGTCAAAACATTAGGATAAGAACTTAAATCCAACTTTAACATCATGGGAATATAGGCTAAAATTGAACCGACTGCTACATCTGCCACATTGAATTTTTCACCCATTAAATAAGGTTTAATCTCAAAAATTTTATTCAATGGAGTTAATAAACGAGGAGTTTCCTTTTCACGACTTGCCTCTACAAAAATTCCCGTTCCGAGAGTAGAATTAGCAAACAATACCCACTGAAAAATTTCAGCTTTCTGTTCTAAAGAATCAGGCATTTTGCCATGTTTTTCTGCAATATATAACAGAATAGCTCCTGACTCCCAAAGTTTAAATTCTCCATCAACAATAGCAGGAACTTTTCCCATCGGATTAATCTCTAAAAAATCTGATTTGAGATGCTCTTCTGACTGCATATCGAGATTAATAAATTCATAATCAGCCTCTATTTCTTCAAGATACCAGAGAACAATTGATGCTCGACTACGAGCGCTACCATAAAGTTTTAGCACGGCTATATACCTAATTTTTCAGAACTGTAACTTCCACAATTTTCCCTAAGTAAATCAACAGAAACATTAAAGAACTTTGTGAGTATATTCATGTTGCTTCACATTGTCTTCTGAACTAACAATATTTTCAGCATTTAGTATCCGTTTACGCTCCAAAGAATAATTCAAATCATCACGACGAGTGCCCAGAGGAACTAAAGATTTAACTTCTGGGTGAATTTTATATGTACGAGTAGTAGCGATCGCTCTTGAGGCAAAATTATCAGAGAATTGAGCTTCCGGAGGAAAATCTTGAGGTAGTAGAGGTGTGTCCCCAGATAAAACTGCACCCAAAGTTGTCCCACAAGCCATTTGATATGAAGTAGGAATTCCTTTAACAATAGCTTCGAGAGCTGCTGAGGGTATTGGTTCAACAACTTTTACTTGAGAAATTTCACCATCTTCCTTGATAAAGCAGGTTGCCAAACCAATAACCAAATAGTCATCAGTAGATAAATCTGGGGCATTAGGATAAGCAGAAACAGTTGCCATAAGCTATTCTAATTTTTAATTCTTTAGATACATAAGTCTTAATTTTACCAACTCAGGTAACTAACTCCTCAAAAAAATCTGATACTAAAATTGAGCAAACCAAAATTTTGTGTAAAAATAAGCTTATGTAAGTTATTATGGGCTATTTTCCTACTAAAAATATATTTAGATACTACAGGGAGACAAATTGGTATAGCTCTACACAAATACCCTCTTGACATTCCTCCGTTCCCTGTTCCCTGTTCCCTTAAAACCCAAATTTACTTTCCTAATCAAAAGACGTAGTGCTATATATTTACAAATTTTTGGAATTGCTAATTGCTAAAAGGTTACTAGATCAAGCTTTTTTCCTACCTAATGACGAGCAACTGTTCAACAATTAATAATTAACAATTACCTCTGCTTGAAAAGAAGAAGATTGACGCGGAGCGTGAAAATTTTTTCTTCTCTTGGTCGATTGGATATGTCGAGGAGACCTAGCCATCCCTCGACGGCTTTTTTCCCCTTTAACTAGTGCAGGATGGCAGAAATAACTAACCAGTTACAAAATCTTAAAAGCCTTACCAATCAATACTTTTGACTTTTTATTTTTGACTTTTGACTTCCGCGTAGCAGCACTAGCTATCAGATTTTCCTTACGGAATGCTCCGCTTGCCAGCATTTAGCTGGAGCGCTAAAAATTCGAGGGTTTAAGTCCCCCACGCTTATTGGAAAAAATTAGTGGTGCGCCTTTTATGGGGGATTCAAACCCCCATTATACACCTTGAAAAGCTGACTGCTGATAGCTGAGTGCTGACTGCTACTTTAAAGGAGAAGCTTTAAACCTTAATTATTCGGTAATAGAACAGATCCGAGCAACCGATTAAAAGTTATGGTTTAACCCCAGAAAAAACTTCTAAATCCAAAGATGTCAACTTATCATAAGCTGACTCAATTACTCGCTTACCCCTCAAAGCACCAGTATTAGCACCAGGACAAATGTACTGTAGAGTCTGTTGTGAAAATCGGTCAATCAAAAATTTAACACTCTGAAGCTGTCTAGGCCAATGAAAAGTCTTAGCAATATGCAATGGCACAGGTTGCCCTTGACTATTAGGCAATAAATGACGGCCTGTAAATAAGACCCCACCATTTTCCGAGTAGTATAAACAAGACGAACCAGGAGAATGACCAGGCGTCCAGAAAACAGTAATATGTTGACTTAAACTAAATTCTTGCTCAAAGGTTGTTACTTTCAGGTTGGGCAATAAATACGCTTCCTGTTCTTGAATCAGAATCTCACAGTTGAAAGCTTTTTGAATCTCTTGTGCCTTGCCAATAGCACTACGATGAGTAATATACAACCACTTTACTCCTCCATGTTGAGAGAGAAACTTTTGATTATTTTCAATATTGGCAGGACAATCAATGAGAATGTTGGTCTGATTATCTACAATAAAATAAGATGTTCCTCCTAAAGTATCCCGATTTGGGGAAAAAGCAAAAATATTTTCTAGGACAAACTGGGGAGATTTAGAGACAAAAGGCTGTTGTGTCAAAGCAGTATTCTTAGATTAATTAAAAATAAACTGAACTCATTAAACTATTATGCTCTTTTTATTGATTTTATTAGGGTTGATGACATACTTCATGTTACAACGCAGCGTAAGTAAAATTACCCGCACTCCAATCTGGATATTATGGCTAGTAATGATGACACCAGCTTTAATATGGACAACTTGGATGTTAATTTATGGTGAAAAGCAACTACCACCAGGATTAATTATCATTCCCTTTATCTTCTGTCCTTACTTATACTGGTTATTAGTGCAATGGGGACAGCATCAACCTAGTCAGTCAGAATCAGATCCATCCACAAAAGATAATAGTAATTCCCAGACTAAACCAAAAATAGTTCCTACTCAAACTCTCAATCAAACTCCACCTAAACTAACAATAGATAAAACAGAAGAAGCTAGTCTGAGAAATTGTTTTCCTTGGACAGTTTACTATCTGAGGAATCTTGAATTTAGACCTCAAGCAGTTATTTGTCGAGGTCAGTTACGCTCAAACCCTGAAAAAGCGTATCAAACAGTAACAGAAAATATAGAAGGAACATTTGGCGATCGCTTCCTAGTAGTATTTCAAAATAGCTTTCAAGGTAAACCTTTTTTTGCTCTAGTTCCTAACCCCCGTGGCAAAAATGACGAAACTCAGATTTCTCAGGAGTCTCAAAAACCTGTACTCTTGGCTTTAGGATTATTGCTCATAACTTTATTCACCACTACTTTAGTAGGAGCTAGAGAAATAGTTGGTATTTCTGAAGATGCCATACAATCTAACCCTAATTTATTAATCCAGGGTTTACCTTATGGAGTTGCTCTAATCCTGATTCTAGGATTACATGAGTTTGGCCACTACATAACAGCTCATTTATACAAAATTCGTACTACTCTACCATATTTCATTCCAGTACCGTTTTTCTTAGGGACTTTTGGAGCATTTATTCGGATGCAGAGTCCCGTACCTAATCGTAAATCTCTATTTGACGTTAGTATAGCAGGTCCAATTGCTGGATTAGTAGTTACAATACCGCTATTAATTTGGGGTTTATCTCACTCTAACATAGTTCCTTTATCTGAGGAATCAGGAATATTATCGATAGACTCTTTAAATCCCACTTTTTCTTTTTTATTAGCTGTATTAAGTAAATTAGCATTAGGTACAGAATTAACTTATAACAAAGGCATAGATTTACATCCAGTAGCAGTAGCAGGTTATGTAGGTTTAGTAGTAACTGCATATAATTTAATGCCTATTGGACAACTTGATGGCGGTCATATAGTACACGCAATGTTTGGGCAACGAACTGGTATGGTTATTGGTCAAATTTCTCGGTTTTTGTTATTACTATTAGCTTTTATAAATCAGGAATTTTTATTTCTAGCAATCTTTTTATTTTTAATGCCTCTTGCTGATGAACCTGCTTTGAATGATGTTAGTGAATTAGATGACAAACGCGACTTTTTAGGATTATTAATGCTAGGTTTATTGGTAATGATTTTATTGCCTGCACCAAAGATGGTAATACAGTGGTTAAATTTTTAAGAAGAAGGAAGAAGGAAGAAGGAAGAAGTAAGAAGGAAGAAGGAAAAAATAATTGTGTGCCACCTAAAATAAAATTGGTATAACACCTAAGACCTAACACCTACTCTCACATAAAATTGGTATAAGAGTTAAATGATTGATTTAGAGAACTAATTCCACTTAATCTGGAAGATAATGTATTTAAGTTGGAACGAGAAAAACATACAGCAGAAATTGATAGATAAAATAAAAGAAAAACATCGGTGTCATTTCAGTTATCAGTTATCAGTTATCAGTACCTCTGCAATAAGGAGGCTTGAAATACGGAATTATCTTTTTTTTATCCCCTTAAAAGGGGAGGCTTTAGACCACAATTTTTCGGCAAAAAGGTTTCCGGGACTTTTTAATGTCAAAAAATAACCAACAGTTGTTTGACATCTTATTTAAAAATGCTATAAATTTCTAGGACTTATTTCAATTTTCAGCTTTTATTTATTTATTTATGCGTTATTTTGTCTTCAAACCAATGATTAACAAGGTAAATTATCTCATATTGGCTATAGTTTTGATTTTATTATCAGTTGCAATACCTAACATTAATCTACCTGTAGCTAATGCAGAAAATATTCTCTCAGGATTTAGCTTGTCTGCACAAAATGATTTGCAAATTACCGTAGGGCAAAGTCAAAAATCAGCCGATAAATTAGCTTTAGATTTACAGAAAAATCTCAACAGTAAAAGGAATGAAATTGGGAAATTAGCTATATTAATTATTCATCCCCACGGAGAGTTTGACAAAACAGAACCAATTTCGTTAGCAGAGAGAGAAGGTGGGGGGTCAGTATTAGAAATGAAGATACATTGGCATAGAAAACTGCCCTTTATGACACGCAATCATTTAACTATTATTGACTGGGAAATTTTACACAATCGACATTTTGGAGCTGCTGTTATTTTAGATGATGCTATACTTTCTCCGATTCATCCTCAAGAGTTAAATAATTTATTTAAAGAGTTACTGCCAGATAATCTCTAAAAATCGGATGTAATCAGAATTTTGATATTCTTGCCCACATTCGGCACTTCAATTTGTCACATGAAAATTAGTATAAAATCCGTAGCTTGCTTAAGTATTTATACTATATAAATTATCTTCATTTACCTCGATCGGGAGTCAAATTCTCAGTTAAATATGCCAGCATAAATACTTACTGAATCCTTGACTCCTATTGACCACTATAATTTTCTTCTTATTTCTTATTTCTTACTTCTTACTTCTTATTTCTTACTTTTGACTTATATTTTGATGTTACATTTTGTGGTGCGGAATGTGGGTTCTTGCCATGTCCACTGCATCCTTTCTGGGTCTAGTTGAATTGATTAAATGGTTATTCATATCTATTGATTTATGACTAATTTAAAAAAATGGAAGCTTTTACAATCTAGGTTAGTAATTAATAATAAATGGTGTCAGGTAAGACAGGATGAAGTTGAATTACCGAATGGCAAAATTATAGATGATTTTTTTGTTAATGTTAGACCAGATATTGCTCTTGTTTTTCCTGTAACTGTTCGACAAGAAATTGTATTTGTCCGTCAATATAGACATGGAGTCAAAGAAGTTTTATTAGAGCTACCTGCAGGTGCTTTTAATCCTCAAGCAGAAATTCCTGAAGTAGCTGCTAGTAGAGAACTTACTGAAGAAACTGGATATGTTGCTGAGAAATTAATTAAATTAACAACTTTATATGATAATCCGGTTAAAGATACAAATTATATTCACTTATTTATAGCAGAAAATGTTATCCAATCTCAGCAACAAAAACTTGATATTACAGAAGAAATTGAAGTAGTTTTAATACCTGTCGATGAAGTTATTGAGAGAGTATTGATAGGAGAAATAAGTGTTTCTGGAACTGTAGCAGCAATATTTTTAGGATTGGAATATTTGCACAAGTCGAATTTTATTTGAGGTGGCACACAATTAGGTGTTAGGTCTGATAAAAATTTTATTTGAGGTGACACACAATTATTTTTTGCTTCTTCCTTCTTCCTTCTCCCTTCTTGAAGAAATTTATTAACTTGTCTATCTCAATCTACAGTCAACCCCAATCGAGATATTATTCTATGGAATTTAGAAATGAATTTGGTATTAAATTATTAATATTAGGTATCTATGGACTTATAATCAGAACAATCCTTACATGGACCGAAAGGGTTAACAGCACAACGAATTAGGGGAGACCTAGCATTGAACTTACAACTTAGGTCTCCTATTATATATCCTAATCCTTCAATATATTGTTGTTCTGGTTGACTAGATATAGTTGGTATTCCTGTATAGTTTACTGCCAATCTAATAGACATAAGTCTTTCTCTAGTTCGTGCTTTAAACTTGTGCAGTATCCACAAAGAAACTATCCAAGGAGTCATACCTATCAAAAAAATTAGTAAAATTTTAAACACATTTATTCTAATTTATTGCGACTTCAGAATTACTCTACTGCTGCAAATAATATCAATGAAAATTATTTATTTTTTGCAGCAATAAATTTAGATTATCGGTTAATCAAAATCTTGATATTTGTTAGATTTGAAGATGGAAAATTTTTTTCCACAAATAATGTATCGGGTATCTCACTGTCTGCTTTAACCACAGGAGATAGAGAAGTAAAGGGCAATTTAATATCAGATAAATCTATCCCAGCAAATATATGTAAAGATAAAGTAACAGCAACTGCTAACCAAAATTTTTCCCACATCTCACACCTAAATTTAATTTTACTTAAAATATAGAACAATTAGTCTTAAGGCTACCGTGGATTAAAATCCGACGAGTCACCTTTCATCCATCGCTTAAAAGAAGATGGCTTTCATGCTCCCATGTTATTTAGGTAAATATTACAAAACAAACTTACTAATTGTCTGTGACTTGAAAGTAGGTAAAATCGTGAGTTTAATCACTGTTTAATTAATTAATAAATCAAGATCAATTAGTTCAAATAATTCAGATGTAAGCTGGGAAGACTCTGGCGACATATCCCTATTTAGTCCACTCCGAGCGGTTGAAGTTAAAAATGTAGAAGTTATAGCAGTCTAAGCACAAGGTTAGAAGGTATCAAAAGCTTAAAACTCAGATAACGCCAGATTTTTCCTTGTTTCCTAGATGAATAAAGTCTTCTCTACTTCTTCCTTATGTTAGGAGTTACGTATAACCACCAAATATAGTAGGGGTTAACCGCTGTCAACCCCTACAAATGGCGTATAATGTAATATTTTGCGTAAATCCTGTCTGTCCTATAGCACTACGTCTTTTGGCGCTTGACAATAAATTTTAGTTGTAAGGGAACAACGGTGCGACTCCCCGAGGTGCGACATACCCAAGGGAATGCTGACCAAGATAGGAATAGGAAATAGATGAATGTCCTAACATATTTGCGTAGCGCTATAGATAACCAAATTCCTTCTTCCTTCTTCCTTCTTCCTTCTTTCTTCTTCCTTCTGCTATAGCAGGAGTTATTGAACGATAAAATTAGCCCATATACCAAACATATAGTGGGAGTACATCAACTTATGCTGACAAAAATACTGGCCTTAACTGTTGGTCTTGGTAGTTTAGCCTTATATCTGGTGGCCTTTTTCTTTCCAGAAGTCCATCGAAAAAATGATTTTATCTGGAGTGGTGTGGGTCTTTTCTATGCCTTAGTATTATGGTTCTGTGCAGGTAGAATTACAGGTGCAGTGTTATTGGGTCAAATGGCAAGTGTAGCTTTATTGGGTTATTTTGGTTGGCAAACCCTGACATTGCGTCGCCAAGTTACTCCAGTAGCAGAGCAAACAAAAATATCTACTCAGAAAGGTACTAAAGATAAAACTCAAGAACAATCAACTACTGTTCCTCAAGCACCATCTACAGAAGAAGTAGACACTATCTCAAAATCAGATATTACGGAAATAGCTACCTCTATTCAAGAGGAAGAAAATGAAGTTAAACCTGCGGAAACTGAATCTGAATTAGTATCATCTGAAACTACTTTAGATTCAAGCAATATAACAAAAGATTCTGAGGTAGATGCAGTTACAAATATGGCAGAACAAAATGTCATAACAGATACGACGAAAGATGTTTCAGAAACACCCCAGAATTCACAGAAAAGTTCATCTAAAAAAGGTGGTGGTTTTTCTCAGTTATTGACACCTGTTAGTGGTCTATTGAGTAATATTAAAAATGCAATTCAAGGTAAAGATAGTAAAAATACAGATACAAATTCTGACTTAGTATCCAAAGAAAATCAAGTTGAGACAGAAGAATTAGCCTCTAGTGAAGAAGTTACTTCTGAAGTTGATAAATTAGTTAGTGATGGAAAAGAAAATTCACCTGAGCCAGAATTTTTAGTAGAGAAAGAAGCACCTGTTGTATCTGATGTAAAAAAAGAGATGAATTTGGAAGAACTTGAGGAAGAATCAACCTTATCTTCAGATATAAAGGCGACATCTACGGATGCCGAAAAATCTATTTTAGAGACTAATACACAAAGTATTGAAACTCAAGATAGTTCGGTGTCATCAGACGAAATAACTACTCAAGATAGTGAAAAATTGGAAGTAAAAGGTACTTCCATTTCTTCTGAGGAAAAATCTGAAAATAAGAATTTAGAATCAGATTTATCAAAGGATAGTACAGACAAGTCAGTAGATCCGTAAAGTTACAATTTTGCAGACTAAGAACTCAGTAATAACAAATACAAAATATTGAGGGAATTGGCAGGGAAAATAGCAGACCAATTCCCTGTTTTTTGATTGTATAGCAGAAGGAATAAGGAAAAATCTGGCATTGTCTGAGTTTTAAGCTTTTGATACAGCAGATTCCACTAAGTGTGAGATACACCCATCGCGGGCAAGATGTCCGCACTACAAACATTTAATTTGTAGGACTTGCGCAGAGACTCTACATATAGCGAGGGCGCCATTCGGAGCTTGGCGGAACGCCAATACCATTCGCCCCTACAAATGGTACTTTAAAAGTTAATTTGCGTAATATCATGTCCGGTAGCATCGGAGCGTGTATAAAATTAAGGTGACACTCTTGAGAAAACCTTCTGCCTCCTGCTATCCTAGATAACTAAAGCCTCCTGCCTCCTGCCTTCCTTCCACCAAAGTCTAATTATTCAAACGGACATGATATAAGTCCTGATTTGGTTAGGACATAGATTAATGACGAATCTTAGACTAGAAAATGTTTTTCCAACTGTTCTCTGTTCCCTGTTCCCTGTTCCCTGTTCCCTGCTATATAATTTTCTTTCTTAGATTTATAGAGGTTTTTGAGTGAGCAAAAATTCAGTAGCTAGACCTTTTTTAAAATGGGCAGGAGGTAGTGTGATTCGTTAGGTCGAAACTGCTTCTAGGAGCAGGGGATGACCTGGGTTGATTTTTTTAGATCGACTACAACTGTAGAGAGTTTCTAGGTTTAAGTCCTAGCATCGAGATGTTCGATTGAATCCATTATCCCCACTAAAGAGAATGGCGCTCGAATTAGTGAAGCGGGATAAAAAGCAGGTAATAACTAAACTATCTAGGTTAAATCCCTGCGAGGGAGGTCGAAAGGGTTAATATTTGTGAACTGATGATTGGAAGCGTCGTTAGTCCAAGATGGAGATACGATAGGTCAAGTCTCTATCCAAATATAGCAATAGACAGATGGGGTGCGGACATAGACTGTTAACGAAGTCAGAACTCAGAACTCAGAACTCAGAAGTCAAAAGTTATTTTTGTAACGGGGATTTGAACAACTCTCCAAAAATATTGCGCCAATCAAGGCGGGGTTGCGCGACCCTTATGATTTTGATAATGATCTTTAGACAGGGAAATGTTTTTCCTACTGTTCCCTGTTCCCTGTTCCCTGTTCCCTGCTATAGGAATGAGAATCAGAGAATTTCCTCTTTCTGATTAACATCCTTCTCTTACCCATAAGAGCATTCCTCGGCGTATAGTCAGAACCCAACCCGACCAGACAAAACCTCTACGGAACGAAGTAACCCGAATAAAGTTCTCATTGAGTAGGCAGCCAAGCTATAAACTTTATTGGGGAAGGATGATGTCAAAAGCTAATGTCTGGAGTAATTTCCAGGATATGCAGACGGACATCCCTAAGTCTAGAGAGTAGAAACTAAGTAAGAGGCAAAATGACCAATACGAGTGAAACAACTACGGTGGAAATGAAATGGAGTGATATTAACTGGAAATCGGTTAATAGAGCTGTATTTCGCCTTCAGAAAAGAATCTACAAAGCGTCGCTAAATGGTGATACCAAAACTGTCAGGAAATTACAGAAATTACTGGTAAAGTCTAAATCAGCTAAACTACTTGCAGTCAGGAAAGTAACACAGTCCAATATTACCCGACAAAATACTCCAGAAATTGATGGAATAGCTCAAATAGCCCAAAAAATTCAACTGGATGGCAAAGCTCAACCTGTCCGCAGGATTGAAATTCCTCAGCGAAACAAACAGGAGAAAATACCATTCGGAATACCCACCATGGAAGATTGGTCTAAACAGGTATTAGCTAAAATAGCTCTAGAACCAGAATGGGAAGCAAGGTTTGAGGCTAATTCTTATGGTTTCAGACCGGGAAGAAGTGCTAAAGATGCGATCGCAGCTATCTATAGTGACATCAAAAAAACAAGTTACTATGTTCTAGGTGCTGAAATAGAGCAGTGCTTCGACCAAATAAACCATGGAAGATTATTGGATAAACTCAATACTTATCCAGCTATGCGTCGTCAAATTAAGGCATGGCTCAAAGCAGGTGTTATTGAGAAAGATGTCTTCTACAAAGCCGAAAATGGCACTCCAAAAGGTGGTGTAATTTCTCCGTTATTAGCGAACATAGCTTTACATGGAATGCAGGAAGCATTACAAGAGGTATTTTCCCAGAAATATAACTATGGGATACAACCCGATGTCAATTTCAATCCACCTCTATTCCATAGATATGCGGATAATTTTGTTATCTTGCACGAAAGCAAAAAGGTGATAGAGGAATGCCTGGAAATTATCAATGACTGGTTGGAAAATATTGGTCTAAAACTAAAAGACTCAACAACAAGAATTGCTCACACTCTAGGAGATGGAAAAGTTCATACAGGATTTGACTATCTAGGGTTTAATGTCAGGCAATACCGGGTCAAAGATATAAATAGTGCAACGGATGGAAATGGTAACAAACTAGGGTTTAAAACTCTCATAAAACCTACAAAGGAAGCTATCAAACGCCATACCAGAGTCCTAAAACATACAATCCGACTGTATCGCAATGCACCGCAAGAGAAATTAATAGAAATGCTAACACCTAAAATTAGGGAGTGGAGCAATTATTATGACTCTTTGGTAAGTTCAAGAGTCTTCAGAAGGATGGATAATATCTTATTCCATCAACTTCTCAGATGGGGATACTATCGTGCCTCCATGCAGGGCAAAAAGCACACTGTAAATAAATATTGGGGAGTTGATAAAGGACAAGGATGGAAATTCATCACGCCAGATGGGAAAGTATTGCGAAACCATAAAGAGAGTGGGGGAGTAAGGGAGTGGGAGAGTCATTTCAGTGATCAGTTATCAGTTATCAGTTATCAGTACCTCTAGTTAAAGTCAGAGGCTTAAAATATTGAACTTGATTTTTTCTTGTTTCTCCTTTAAAGGATAGGCTTTAAACCTTTATTATTCGGTAATTATAGAATTATAAATATAGGTATTATATAACCGGATTCTACATAATTACCAGTGAAGACAACCTGGAAATAGACCATATAATTCCCTATAATTCCCTAATACTTTACCAGTGAAGACAATCTGGAAGTAGACCATATAACTCTCCAATATTTAGGGGGTAAAAACAATATGGCTAACAAAAAATTCCTGCACAATTACTGCCATCATCAGAAATTTTTTCAAGATGGTAGTCGCGATCGCAAGTCAAACTAGCTAGGAGGAGCTGAATGAAGGGGAACTTTCATGTTCGGTTCTGAAGGAGAGTTTGGGATAGTGATATCCCATTCGACTCTAACAAAGACAATTGTTGCCTGAATTAATCAAATATTTTGATGAAAAATCCCTAAAAAAGCATACCTATTATGAACCTTTTATTGGAGGTGGAGCGCTTTTATTTGAGTTACAACCAACTAGGGCAGTTATTAATGATAAAAATCCGGAATTAATTAACTGTTACCAGGTGGTGAAAGATTCTTTGGATGATTTAATTGTGGAGTTAAAAAAACATCAAGAAAAAAATAGTCCAGATTATTATTATGAAATCAGAAATTTAGACCGTATGTCTAAATATAAAGGTCTGTCAGCAGTAGAAAGAGCAGCCAGAATTATCTATTTGAATAAAACTTGTTACAACGGTTTATTTAGGGTTAATTCTCAAGGTCAATTCAATGTTCCTTTTGGTAGATACAAAAAACCTAATATTTTGGATGAAGATGTTTTAAAAGCTGTGAGTAAATATTTAAACAAACCTCAAGTAAAACTATTAAATATGGATTTTGCAGAGGCTGTTAATAAGGCAAAAAAAGGTGATTTTATTTATTTCGATCCACCTTACGACCCGGTTTCTGATACAGCATCTTTTACTGGATATGATGCTAATGGTTTTAACCGGAATGAACAGGAAAGATTGAAGCAAGTTGTTGATGATTTAACAGCGAAAGGTTGCCGAGTTATGTTGAGTAATTCTCAGACTGATTTTATGATGGATTTATATCAAGATTATCATGATAAAATTCACATAGTTAAGGCAGCACGAAATATCAATTCTAAAGGTTTGAAAAGAGGTAAAGTTAATGAAATTATAGTTTTAAATTTTTCAGTGTAGATTTACAGGGGATTCCACCTTGGTGAAGTACACCCCTCGCGGGCAAGATGCTATAGCGGGCAAGATGCCCGCACTTGCATTCATTTAATTATTAATATCTGTACTTCATCCTTGGAATATGCTGTAATTATTTACCAAAAAATTGCGGTCTAAAGCCTCCCTATAATTGAGTCTAAAACCCCGCCTTTTAAGGCGAAATGTTTTTGGAGGGTTGCTTAAAAACAACTTCTGAATTTTGACTTTTGACTTCTGACTTCGTTATAATTCAGCTTCTGGTAACCACAATAAATCTGTTACTCCGAAATCTTTGCCACATTGACTAATTAAAGTAGTAAGTTGACCGCGATGATGAGTTTGATGATTGAAAAAATGTAAGAGTAAGAACCAAACTGGAAATGTACATTCTCGTTTCTGAGACCTACTTGTAAAAGTCAAAGTTTCAGACAATTTTTCATCTGTTAACGAATCAATATAACTCTGAATTTATTTGTCTGTTTTTTGACGTTCTTCCCATAATAAATCAAATTCAGCAATTAATTCTTGTCTTAACGATTCAATTTTAAAAGTATAATTTTTAAAACGACTTAACCACAATTTATCTGCTAATAAAATATGGTTGAGTGTGCCGTGAATTGAATTAAAAAATGCTCTCTTATCTTTCCGACGTATTTCATCGGGTATGGATGCACAAACTTGGTAAATTTTTTCGTTCATCCATTGGTTATATTGAGATAATCTTTGAAAATAATCGGTTGTTTTCATTAGAAATTTCTATAAATGAGAAAGTAGGGAGCAGGGAGTAGGGAGTAGGGAGTAGGAGGAAAGAATTGATGAATAACAGTGAGATAATTGATTTTATTTTTTATTCATAACTTACGCAAATTGACTTTTAAACCACCATCTGTAGGGGCGAATGGTATTCGCCCTCGCTAAAGGGGAAAGTTTTTTTATCACTAATTATCCAGACATGATATTACTGCTTAATCTAGAATCCGATTATACAATATATGTTGATAGTTCTATAATTACTTCAATATCCAATCTCCTCTACTCCCCTGCTCCACCACTCCCCTACTACTACTCCCCTCAACTATATAAACCGGATTTTATATAAATCCTGACTCCTGAATTCTGAATTCTGAATTCTGAATTCTAAATTCTTGACTCCTGACTCCTAATTAAATAATTGGTTGATGAATTTCTCCTAACATTACTTTGGCTTTAGCTCCGGTAACTTCTGGCAAATTACTGGGAATTTCTAAAGAACGCCAATAAGCTAAAACTGCAAAGGCGATCGCTTCTTTAAAATCTACATCTACACCTACTTCAGCAGTGGTAATTACTGGAATTGGTACTAATAAATTCTGTATCCGTTCTTTTAAATATAAATTATGACTACCACCACCACATAATAATATTTGATCTGGTAAGTTTGGCAAAAAATTTTGATAGCTATGATTAATAGAAGCTGCTGTTAATTCTGTGAGAGTTGCTAGTATATCAGCAGCACTTAAATTATAATTTTCTCCATCAACAAGACAGTTAAATAAATAGTCTTTGCCAAATAATTCCCTACCTGTAGATTTTGGTGGTTTTTGTTGGAAAAAGTCTTGTTTTAACCATTTTTCTATTAAGTCTTGACATGGTACTCCACTGGCTGCCCATTCTCCATTTTTATCGTAGGTTTTCCTACCTTGAGAAAGGTGTTGTACTGCTAAATCTAATAGTGTATTACTCGGACCTGTATCCCAACCTAAAATACTATTTTTGAGGTCTGGTGATTTTTGACTTTTAATATAAGCGACATTTCCTATTCCACCTAAATTTTGAATGCAGCGATTATATTCAGGGTGGCTCAGTAAATGAATATCTACACAAGGAACTAAGGGTGCACCTTGACCTCCTGCAGCAATATCAGCAGCTCGAAAATTACTAATAGTGGGAATACCTGTGATGTTAGCAATTACTTCACCACGTCCTAACTGAAGGCTATAACCTAATTGTTGAGATGGTGGACGGTGATAAACAGTTTGACCGTGAGAGCCAATAATTTCTGCTTTTTGATCGCTTTTTTGATTAATTGTAAATGCTGCTTGGGCAAATTCTTGGGCAATAGCATCATCAAGTTCTGCCAATTCAGCTATTGACAGAGATGCACCGCCACAAACACTAAGAATTTGCGAGCGTAATTTTTCTGAGTAGGGATAAGTAGCTCCTGCTAGGAGTTCGACTTTTAAATTTGTTTGACCACCAGCAACATCAACCAAAGCTGCATCTATACCATCGACGGAAGTGCCACTAATCAAACCAATAATTTTGGTCATTTCAGTTATCAGTTATCAGTTATCAGTTATCAGTTATCAGTATCTCTTGCAATAAGGAGACTTGAAATCTGGAATATTCTCTTGACCACTATAATTTTCTTCTTACTTCTTACTTTTGAATTTTGAATTTTGACTTTTGACTTAGATTTTTATGCTACATTTTGTGGGTTAAAAGGGAACGCTATTGACCAGAATGTTTGGGTCATTTTTAATTACCAACAATGACAATTACTACTGTGATATTATCCCGACCTCCTAGATCTTTAGCTGCATTTACAAGTTCTTGAGCAATAGGTTCACAATCATCACTACAACTTAACATGGGGGCAATTACCGTGTCAGATAAATCTTCTGTTAATCCATCACTACAGAGTAATAGGCGATCGCCTGTTTGAATATCAATAGATAAGGTGTCTACTTTACCCATATCTTTCCTACCTAAACATTGAGATAGTACATGACGCCAAGGATGTACTCTAGCTTGTTCGGGAGTTAAAGCATTCTGTCTCACTGCTTGAGCTACCCAAGTTTGGTCTTCTGTAATTTGTTCTAAGTTTTGGTCTCGAAGTCGATAGAAGCGAGAGTCACCTACATTTGCACACCAATGTTCTTGTTCTCGGAAGATAACAACTACTGCGGTGGTGCCCATATCTGAACGTTCTGGGTTTTCTAGTTGGTCGTATAAAATGGCTTCATTGGCTTTGAGAAAAGCATCTTCTAACAATTTTGATGATTCTATAACATCCTGCCAATGGCTAACAAGATAATTTTTAATTACTTCCGCAGCAATTCTACTAGCTTCTTGGCCACCTGCATGTCCTCCCATACCATCAGCAACAATAAAAAATCGTCCTTCAGGGTCTATGTAATAAGAATCTTGATTAACTGAGCGAATACAACCTTTATCAGTAGTGCCTGCGAAATTCAATTTCATAGAGTTTAGTTGAAGGCTTTTTGTCCCATTTTGATGTTTATTATCCACCTAATATATTTAATATCCCAATTTTTATATACTTTACTTTTATTTTAGCACTACAATGTTGCTAATTAATACAGTATATATCTTGCCATAAAATTATTTTATTGATAAGTTTTATCTAATCGTGTTAATGCAAACATCTTATGCAAAATAATAGTTGTATGAATCCCTAATAAATGGCAAGTCAAATCAACCATTTATTAAGGATATAATTTAGCAAAATTTGTGATTGAGTATTAATAAATTTGTTGGAAAATCAACTCACAGCTATTATTCCTAAATTGGCTCTAAATAATACCATTTCTCAAAAATTTTTCTACATTTTCTTGAGTAAGGGAGTAGGTAGGGATGTTGCATGCAACGTCCGTACAGGGAGAAATAAACATAAGAATAATTAACATTAACGGAGTTGTTAATTAGCAAAAAGGGACTTTGTCTGTATTAATTATTTAGGGCTTGCTGATTAAATATAAAAGCATTGAAATATAAAGATTTTAGCCTTTTTGGGGTCGAAAAAAGTACCTGGTATCACGTCTAAAACGCTCATGCATGGGGCGTATTTTAGGTTCAAAGTTGGGCAGAAAAATCATTCTGACAATTCTTACTCCTACTTCCTCGCTCCCGACCCATTTCTCCTATCTCCAGTATAGATGTCTTCCCCTCCTGGGAGGAGTTAGGGGTGGGTTGTCTCCTACCCCAGCAAAAAGACTTTATTCAGCAAACCCTATTTAATAACTGAAGCGTCACCTTAGTATAGCATTAATGCATGATAATTGGTATAATAAAAGTTTTTTTGACTTGAAGAAGGAGTCTGAATCAATTAGTGGTATTCAGACCCGCAACTAATTGAGTACCAGCAAATCATCAAACTTAGTGGGGATATTAAACCCATTTATTTATCAAAATAATTGGGTCGCGCAACCCCGCTTTGATTGGCGAAATCTTTTTGGAGACTTGCTCAGATCCCCGTTATAAAAACAACTTCTGACTTCTGAGGACTGACTCCTGAATTCTTTCTCGATCAATCATGGAATTAACTGTTGAATTCGTGCCAAAGGAATTTCCACCCATTCAGGACGATAATTCAGTTCATAATCAAGTTCATAAACAACTTTTTCTAAGAGATAAACATCTAAAAGTACCTGTATTTCCTCTTCAGTTTTAGGCAAGAATGAACCTGACATTGTATTGTTGAGGTAAGCTTTTAAAAAGGATATGCTTACCCAGCTATACCAAAATGTAGACCATTGTTCCATGGCAAGTAAATTTTCAGGACGAATCATTCCATTTTTAATTTCTTCCCGGAGAGCAACATTAGCTGCATAATAAAATGATTCCAACATTATTGCTATATCTCGAAGTAAAGAACGTTTCATGCGACGTTCATTTAAAGGTCGAACTCCTTCCCCTTCAAAGTTAACAACTACAAAATCTTTACCTGTAAATAATACGTTTTCTAAATGATAATCTCCATGACAACGAGTACGCATTGCGGTAATTTTTCGTTCTACTACAGAACCTAAATGTCTCATAATTTGGTCTTGACGATTAATTACATTTTTCGCTAATTGTTGTTTATCTTGTGAAAATTCTGATAAGTGTTTTTTCAGCTTTAATAATATTCTTCCTGTCTGGTTTCTCATATACTGATAAACCGACCTTTGATAAAAAGGTGTAAACTGTTCCGGAGCAAAATTTGGGTTATCTAAATCAGAGGCTAAGGCATGATGAATATTTCCTGTAACTTTGCCTAAATTTTCAGCTAAACTGATATAAGAACCAATCAGGTCGGAGACTTCTTCAGTAATTTCAATATTTAAAGCATTATTAACAGTAATCTGAGGAATTTCTAACTCATTTACAGAGCTTTGTTCCACCATTATTCTATCAAAATAATCTCTCAAAATATCAGAGGTATAAG
This sequence comes from Okeania sp. SIO2F5, assembly GCF_010692685.1. NCBI lineage: Bacteria > Bacillati > Cyanobacteriota > Cyanophyceae > Oscillatoriales > Microcoleaceae > Okeania > Okeania sp. SIO2F5. Next base: position 48,857 of record NZ_JAAHGU010000017.1, read on the forward strand.
ACCAACAATCCATTGCTTCAGGAATAAATTGTTCTAATATACCAATAGTCATTAAATTAGTTTCTTGTTGGTGATATTCTAGATATCCTGCTATTTGAGCAATATTCCCGGCAATTTCTGAATTTTCAGACCTAGCTTTTTCTGTCAAGAAGTTGCCAACTTCTAAATCTGGATTAATACCAACTTCTAGTTTTCGCAATAATTTAAGTATTAATCCTGTGCCGAAATTAATCAGAGTTTTATCATGTTTTTCAGAGGAAATATGAGGATTAATATTTCCTGTAGTTGTCTGCATTATCTCTGCTAATACATCAGTAGATTTTCCTTGAATCACACCACTATTTCCACGATATTTTTGTTTTTTGTTGATGGCATTCAACGGCAGATTTAGAAAATCTTTGTCTCCCAGTACATCAAATAAAATTCCGGGCTTTTCTTGCTGTTGTATTTGTAACTCCGCAACAATCTGTTCCCGAAGAATTTGAGGAGTTATTTCTGTGGGAATTAAATAGCTCAAACCAATCACATAAGTTTCTGTAGGCCCTTCTGTATAATGAAATTCTAAAAATATTAAAGCAGTTTCTTTTTGTTGATAATCAATAGGAATAACCTCTGTTATTTCTGTAGATTGAATCACCTTATTTTTACCTCCAAACCAAGGGAAGCTACTCAAATAATTAGGTAAAATTGACTCTAATCTACTCTTGATTTCTGCTTGAGAAAATATATCTTTCCAATTATTTGCTACAGTCAAAACAGGAAGTTTACTCAGAGGTTTTGGAGTATCAATATAAGTTTGTTGTGGCTGTAAAGTCAACCAGTAAAAAGCATAAGGACTTAGACTAAAAAAGTATGGATGCTCTTTGATAGCTGGAAACTTAGTCCGACCAAAAATTTCCACAGGAACCATACCATTAAAAGCTGATAAATCTAACTCTACTATTTGCACGAAACGAGAGAGATTAGCTACTACTAAAATGTGCTGACCAGCATAAGTACGAGTAAAAGCCAAAACCTTCCTATTTTCCGGGTGCAACAATTCAAACGAACCCCGTCCAAAAGCTTGAAAACGTTCCCTCGTAGAAATCAAACGCTTCATCCACCACCACAAAGAATTAGAATTACCCTGTTGAGCTTCTACATTAATTGTTTCGTAATGGTATTCAGGGTCTACAATAACAGGAGCATATAACTTTTGTGGATTTGTACGACTAAAACCTGCATTCCGGTCGGCAGTCCATTGCATCGGGGTCCGCACACCATTACGATCGCCCAAATAAATATTATCCCCCATACCTATTTCATCCCCGTAATACAAAACCGGAGTCCCAGGTAAAGACAACAATAAACTATTCAGCAACTCTATTTGCCGACGGTCATTTCCCAATAGAGGGGATAAACGGCGACGAATACCCAAATTTATTCTGGCCTGTGGGTCTTGAGCATAAGCCTTATACATATAATCTCGGTCCTCATCGCTGACCATTTCCAGAGTCAACTCATCATGGTTACGCAAAAACAAAGCCCATTGACAGTTATTGGGAATAGAAGGAGTTTGTTTGAGAATATCAGAAATCGGAAAATTATCCTCCATCCGCAAAGCCATAAATAAACGAGGCATCAAAGGGAAATGGAAATTCATGTGACATTCATCCCCCGCCCCATAATATTTAGCCGCATCTTCAGGCCATTGGTTAGCCTCTGCTAATAACATTCGATTAGGATATTTAGTATCAATGTGGGCCCGTAACTTTTTGAGAAAGACGTGGGTTCCTGGCAGGTTTTCACAGTTAGTACCTTCTTCAACACAAAGATAGGGAACTGCATCAAGGCGCATTCCATCAACTCCCATGCTCAACCAGAAATCTGCCAATTCTAAAACAGCATCTTGTACCGCAGGGTTTTCGTAGTTGAGGTCTGGTTGATGATAAAAAAAGCGATGCCAATAGTAAGCTTGAGCAACAGAGTCCCATGCCCAATTAGAATTTTCAAAGTCTTGGAAAATAATCCGAACTTCTGGGAACTTATCAGCACTGTCACTCCAAACATAAAAGTCTCTTTCTACACTACCTTTGGGAGCGCGACGTGCTCTTTGGAACCAAGGGTGTTTGTCGGAAGTATGATTGACTACAAGTTCGATAATTACGCGAATTCCTCTTTCATGGGCAGCATCTAGAAGTTGTTGAAAATCTTCTATGTTGCCGTAGATGGAGTTAATACTTCTATAGTCAGCAATGTCATAACCATCATCTCTGAGGGGGGAGGGGAAAAATGGTAGGGTCCAAATTGCTGTTATGCCTAGGTCTTGCAAATAGTCTAATTTTTCTGTAAGTCCCCGGAGGTCTCCAATACCGTCACCGTTACTATCAGCGAAAGCTCGAACTGGTACTTCGTAAATTATGGCGTCTTTGAACCAAAGTGGGTCGTTTTTTAGCATGGGGTAAGGCTTTTTCTTTTGTTGAGGATTCCTGGTAATTATAGCTGAAAGGGAGATGGGGAGATGGGGAGGTGGGGTGATAGGGAGATGGGGAGATGGGGAGGTGGGGTGATAGGGAGATGGGGTGATAGGGAGATGGGTGTATTTTCTAATTATTGTGTATAGAGCAATAGTCAGATTTGACAATTAATTTTCTGTGAGTGGAGGAAATTTTAGGTAGAGAGATACGCTCAAATTCTGTCAAAGATTTTTCAGATTATTTTCTTTTACTATCCTGACAGAAACAACAATCTGGGTATTACTGATTAAAGTAAAACTGCAAGAATTTTTGAAATAAAATCAAATTTCTATTTGGTATTATTTCACCTTTCTCAGTTTCCTTGCTTTCTAGGTTTGATGTTCTACTGTTGCGTATGTCGCAATAGTGAAATTTTACAATTAATTTTTCGATTCTTGATTTACTAGCAATTTTTCTGTGACTAGAAGAAATTCCCGGTAGAGAGATAGTCAAATATTTTCTGGGATGTAGAAATCAACTCTGAGTTTCCTTGCTTTCTAGGTTTGATGTTCTACTGTTGCGTATGTCGCAATAGTGAAATTTTACAATTAATTTTTCGATTCTTGATTTACTAGCAATTTTTCTGTGACTAGAAGAAATTCCCGGTAGAGAGATAGTCAAATATTTTCTGGGATGTAGAAATCAACTCTGAGTTTCCTTGCTTTCTAGGTTTGATGTTCTACTGTTGCGTATGTCGCAATAGTGAAATTTGACAATTATTTTTTTGATTCTTGATTAACTAATAATTTTTCTGTGACTAGAAGAAATTCCCGGTAGAGAGATAGTCAAATATTTTCTGTCAGTGGAAATAAAGTCTGAGTTTCCTTACTCTCTAGGTTTGATGTTCTACTATTGCGTATGTCGCAACAGTGAAATTTGACAATTAATTTTTCGATTCTTGATTTACTAGCAATTTTTCTGTGACTAGAAGAAATTCCCGGTAGAGAGATAGTCAAATATTTTCTGGGATGTAGAAATCAACTCTGAGTTTCCTTGCTTTCTAGGTTTGATGTTCTACTGTTGCGTATGTCGCAATAGTGAAATTTGACAATTATTTTTTTGATTCTTGATTAACTAATAATTTTTCTGTGACTAGAAGAAATTCCCGGTAGAGAGATAGTCAAATATTTTCTGTCAGTGGAAATAAAGTCTGAGTTTCCTTACTCTCTAGGTTTGATGTTCTACTATTGCGTATGTCGCAACAGTCAGATTTAACAATTAATTTTTCGATTCTTGATTTACTAGCAATTTTTCTGTGACTAGAAGAAATTCCCGGTAGAGAGATAGTCAAATATTTTCTGGGATGTAGAAATCAGCTCTCAGTTGCCTTGCTGTCTATTTTATTTTCTAGTCCGGAAATAAACAAATACATTAGATAGATATTAGTAATAAAGAAAAGCTTAGTTGCGATAAATGTTTTTTGGCCGAAAACATTATTTTACTGCAACTTAGCTTGGTTATTAACAGGAAAAAATCAATGAAAAATACGAATCAAAACAACAAAGGTTGGATTCTAGCAAAGCTAGTATTGCCTTTGATTACGTCTGTAACTTTGGGTTTACTAACTTCATCAGCTACATCAGGTGAAATAGAAGTAGGCGATGTAAAAATGAAGTTTGAGTTAAGGAGGGAAAGCTTATTGAAATAATAGACCAATCTTTTACTAAAGTAAGTCCATAATTAGAATTTGAGGGTGTACTTCTAATAAAGGTACACCCATTTATTATGTGATTTTGTTGACTCGTATTTGTTACAGACATAGCAAATTTTTCAGAAATTGTTCTTTATAGCAGAAATTACTAATGCCTACTATATGCATATATGCAATACCCATTTATACAGAAAGTATATTAAAACCTCCGGACTAATAACTAATAAATTTTCTGTGAGTCGAAAAATTCTGGGTAGAGAGACAGAGTCAGATATTTTCTTAGATGTGGAAATCAACTCTCAATTTCCTTGCTCTCTAGGTTTGATGTTCTACTATTGCGTATATCGCAACAGTCAGATTTAACAATTAATTTTTCGATTCTTGATTGACTAACAATTTTTCTGTGACTAGAGGAAATTCTGGTTAGAGAGACAGTCAAATATTTTCTGGGATGTGGAAATCAACTCTCAATTTCCTTGCTCTCTAGGTTTGATGTTCTACTATTGCGTATATCGCAACAGTCAGATTTAACAATTAATTTTTCGATTCTTGATTGACTAACAATTTTTCTGTGACTAGAGGAAATTTTGTGAAGAGAGATTAGAGTCAGATATTTTCATAGTCAGTGGAAATCAACTCTGAGTTTCCTTGCTCTCTAGGTTTGATGTTCTACTATTGCGTATGTAGCAATAGTCATTTTTATAATTAATTTTTCGATTCTTGATTTACTAATAATTTTTCTGTGACTAGAAGTAGGACTTACGCAGATACGCTATATATAGTGATAAAAACTATTGGACAATAGTTACTGGACTCTATACATAGTGCCTTTGCGTAAGTCCTGTAGAAGAAATTCCGGTTAGAGAGATAGTCAAATATTTTCTGGGGTGTGGAAATCAACTGTGAGTTAGCTTGCTCTCTAGGTTTGATGTTCTACTATTGCGTATGTGGCAACAGTGAAATTTTCCAATTAATTTTTCGATTCTTGATTTACTAACAATTTTTCTGTGACTAGAGGAAATTCCAGGTAGAGAGATAGTCAAATATTTTCTGGGGTGTGAAAATCAACTCTCAGTTACCTTGCTTTCTAGGTTTGATGCTCTACTGTTGCGTATGTGGCAATAGTGAAATTTTCCAATTATTTTTTCGATTCTTGATTTACTAACAATTTTTCTGTGACTAGAGGAAATTCCAGGTAGAGAGATAGTCAAATTCTTACTTTTGACTTTTGACTTTTGACTTTTGACTTCATTGAAACGACAGCCATATTGTTACAATATTTAACAACCTTTATAAAAAAAATCTAAAATTTTATGAATCTGGAAACAATATCATCTGCTACCCAAAAAGAATATTTGAATTCACATACTAAGAAATTAGACACATTAGAAGTAGAGGCAATGCCAGTGAAAAATATAGATATGGTTAAGTCTCAAGATGATTCAAAACCAGTAGAAAATAATGCTCTACGCTATGACCCAGAAGCAATCACAGCCTTCTACAGTAAACGCCCTTTGCCAGTATGGAAAAGACGCATCAGTGTTTTATGGACTTTTCTATCATTTGCTTTTAGCTTGTGGTTGGACAAAATTACAGGTAATGCCACTAAAAATGAAGCAAAACGGGCAATTAGGTTAAGAGAAATATTGACAAATCTTGGTCCTGCTTTTATTAAGGTGGGACAAGCACTATCTACTCGACCAGATTTAGCATCTCCCACATATTTAGAAGAGTTGACTAAATTACAAGACCAATTACCCCCTTTTCCTAATGAATTAGCCTATCGTTTTATAGAAGAAGAATTAGGTTTCCGTCCAGAAGAAATTTATGCAGAATTAACACCTAATCCTATTGCTGCAGCTTCTCTTGGACAAGTTTATAAAGGCAAACTTAAAACAGGCGAACCAGTAGCGGTAAAAGTACAACGTCCTGGTTTAGCGGAAAATATTGCTTTAGACATTTATATATTAAGAACACTGGCTATTTGGGCACATAAAAGTATTAAGCGACTCCGCAGTGACTTAGTAGCTATTATGGATGAGTTTGGGGCTCGAATATTTGAGGAAATGGACTACACTCAAGAGGGTCGTAATGCGGAAAAGTTTAAACAACTCTACGGTCATCTTCCAGATATTTATGTTCCTAAAATTTATTGGCAATATACGGGTCGTCGTGTATTAACAATGGAGTGGATAACGGGTACTAAGCTGACTAATTTGGAAGCTATAAAAGCTAAAAATATTGATGCTAAATATCTTATAGAAGTAGGGGTGCAATGTTCTTTGAGACAGTTATTAGAACATGGTTTTTTTCATGCTGACCCTCATCCTGGTAATTTATTGGCTAGTCCAGAAGGTAAGTTGGTTTATCTAGATTTTGGCATGATGAGTGAGGTTAAACCTTATCAACGATATGGTTTATTAGAGGCAGTTGTACATTTGGTAAATCGTGATTTTGAAGCTTTGGCTCAGGATTATATTAAGCTGGAATTTTTGACTCCTGATACTGATGTAACTCCGATTATTCCTGCTTTAGCTGGTGTGTTTAATAATGCTCTTGGTGCTAGTGTGGCAGAACTTAATTTTAAGAGTATTACAGACCAATTATCAGCTTTAATGTATGAATATCCATTTACTGTACCTGCTTATTATGCTTTAATTATTCGTTCTTTGGTAACTTTGGAAGGTATTGCGATTAATGTGGAGCCTAATTTTAAGGTGTTGAGTAAAGCTTATCCTTATGTGGCAAAACGTTTACTAACTGACCCTGCTCCTGAGTTAAGAACTTCTCTGAAAGACTTACTTTTTAAGGATGGTGATTTTCGTTGGAATAGATTAGAAAATCTCTTAAGAAATGCGAGTAATAGTGATGATTATGATATTAGCAAAGTGTTAGACCAAGCTCTAGATTTCTTATTATCTGAACGTGGTGATTTTATTCGGGTGCGTTTAGTTGAAGAGTTGATTAATAGTCTCGACCTAGCATCCAGAAATACTTTTTCTAATGTGAGAAATAGAGTGGGTGAATTGTTGGGTATGAAAGAACAAAAACCCACCAGAATTACATCTACAAATTCTCCAGAAGAAAAAAGAGCAGAGCATATTCAACGTATTTGGCAAATTATTCAAGATACTCCTGGTTTTGATGCTATGCAGTTGGCACAGTTAGTACCAAATTTGTTGGTTAAACCAGAAATGCAAAAGATGGGCCAACAAGTGGCAAGTGGTTTGACTCAACGGGCGATCGCTCGTTTGGTTCGTCAAGTATTATTATCTCCAGAGCATTCTAATGGTAATGGTAATGGTCATCAACCAGATACTAAACCTCAACTTTCTTTGCCTGTTCCTAGGTAAGTCGATTAATTATTTAATAGTTAATTATTATTAGTTGTTAGTCGGAAAAATTTCTACTGGCAACTAATTTTTTTATCAAAAAATGGAGGCTTAATTGAGCAATAATACCAAATTGATAAATGTTTGCTACAAATAATTTTCTAGGTGTTAGGTGGTAGGTGGTAGGTGTTAGGTACTAGATGCTAGGTTTTAGGTTTTAGCTGGATTATTATAACCAGTTTATTTGTAACATTCTTTTTTTAATTTGTATAATACCAAATTTAATTTAATTAGGGCTTGCTGATTAATTGTCAAAGCCTTTATCTGTCAATACTTGATAATTTTTAGAGTTAAAAAAGGTGCAAGGTTTTTGATCTAAAAAGCTAAAAAAGTTAGAGTTTTGAGTAGATAAGGATAAAAAAATAAAGGGATATTTCTTCCTCCTAAATCCTCTAAATTCTGAATTCTGAATTATAAATCCTGAATTATATCCTCAACTATAAGACTTTTTTAGCAAACCCTAATTAGGGCTTGCCGATTAAATATAAAAGTCTTTATAGACAAAGGTTTTAGCCTTTTTAAGTATCAAAAAGTGCGAGGTTTTAGGTGGTAATGGTTCAAAAATGAGTGGATTTTGGTCAAGAGTTGAGCAGAAAAATCAAGGGACGATTCTTCCTACTATCTCCTCTATAGTTCCCATTTCTCCTGTCTCCTACCCCAGAAAAAAGACTTTCCATACGCAAACCCTAATTAGTATCTTTCTAAAGAGGGGAAGGCAAAAGGCAAAAGGCAGAATGATTAAAAAAGAGTTGGAAAAAGTATCTTTTAATAACTGGAATTAGTATAAAATTTAAACTCCACTATATAGTAGATAAATTATATTATCGGGAATTCAACAAAGCAAAAGTGAACATTTATCAAAAATCATTCAAGCTAATTTTAGCGGGAAAGACAAACATTCCTGCAATGATTAACGCTATTATTAGAGCTACCCTTCAAGCGCGAAGTGATACAAAAAATAGCGATTTAACTTTTCGTCAAGTACACATTTTTCATTCTGAACAATCATTACCGAAAAATTGTGGTATAAAGCCTCCCCTTTTAAGGAGATAAAAAGAAAAAATTTCCTTTGAGTCAATCCTATCCGTTTTAAAGGAGAGGTAATTCTAAATTCTTAATTCTTAATTCTAAATTCTTGAAAAGCTTTGACAACTTCAGTAGATTGGCAATAAGCTCTAAGCAACTATAAAATTTCTTCAACAAGTTTAGTTCATCATGTCACAAAAATAGAATATTCTAATGTTGATAGATTTAGGGATCTTGTAGAGCAACTACGAAAAATTTTAACCCTTTTGATAACCCACAAAACTATATTGACTTGACAGGTGGTATTTCATCTGTTAAGTCAATACTTGCTATTTTTGCTTATGTGCTTGATATAGAAAATATTTATTCTTTGGAAATAGATTTTTCTCAAGATTCAGGTACTAGAAAAAAGCAAGCTAGTCTTTTTTACTATGATTTAGAAAAAGCAGGCGTAAGCATAAAATATCGCAAATTTCCTCCGATAAGGGAGTTTGATAATTTCGGAAAATTAAATTAAACAGAAGTTTTACGCCATCGCTCAAACATTAACGATCTTGTAAATTGCCTAACAAATTTATTACCTTCTGTACTTGATATCGAACATTTAGGAGAATCGCTTTTATCTGGGGTAAATTCTCGCCTAATTGGTGAAGTAACTGAAGAAACCTATAGTTATCGTCATTCTATTTTTTCTTCCTCTGCTGGAGTTGAAGAAGTCGCAAATATCATTTTAACGATTATAAAAAGTGCTGATTTGGAAAACAAAACACTAGGAAAAAAGTTAGATGAAGTGCGGGATGTTTTTTCTCAAAATCCCAAATACTTCGTTAATACTGAAATACTAGAACATATTACTAGACTAATCACCTCAGTACGAAATCATATTGCTCATCCTTCTTCAGAAAATAGTTATTTAAAGGATATAATAGCTATTCAATCTCGCTTGTCTTCTCATTTAGCATTTGCATTTCTACAATTTACGACTCAAGCACTAAATTTTTTGGTCAAAAATTACCTGAAGTTGCTTTAGCTAGACGCATTGCTAAAGCTCAAGGTGGAGGTAAAATTATGGGTATAGCTTTAAAAGATTAGAAATATAAAATTAGCAAAAATTAACTACAGCCTCAAGTTTTATAATTAATATAATGTCAAGCATAAAGTGTATTTTAATTCAATTTTTTGACATTTTAATCTAACTATTTCCTATATGACAATCCTAAATAGGTTGTGAAAAATTTAATTATAGTTAATAGCCATTAGACATCTCTAAAAAAAGATCAAGATATAGACTTTTTGTAAGAGCAGGAAACAGAGAATATATTTTCGCAATCAAGATACGAAAAATGATTTTGTAAGTGACTTTTACAACTTTAGCTTATCTTAAATAAAGAGCAAGTTGATTTTCTGTAGATATAGCAATCCTAAATAGGTCGTGACAAATCAAAAAGTAAATAAAAAAACTGAAACTCTTAGCTGTTCCCTGTTCCCTATTCCCAGTTAAGTGTTTCCTAAAAAGCAGTAAGATTTTTGACACGAATAAAATAGGATTGCTATATCTATTAAAAATCCTTTATATTCTGACTCGCTGACTCCAGCAATTCTTGCTCCTAACCAACACTAAAATATCACAAATGAAATTAGGATGACTATATAACTATGGTAAAACAACTAACCTCTAAAAAACGTGCTGAAGCTCTAGATGCTCTACGAGGATTTGCTATTTTAATGATGGTATTATCAGGCATAATTCCTCGTGATGGAACACTTCCTACTTGGATGTATCATGCTCAAACACCACCACCAAATTATGTATTTAATCCTAATATTCCTGGATTAACTTGGGTAGATATTGTTTTTCCAATTTTCTTATTTGCAATGGGAGCATCTATACCCCTAGCTTTATCTCGATTAATAAATAAAGGGTGGCGATATATTTCAATATTTTTATTCATCCTGAAAAGAGGATTTTTTTTGGGCACTTTTGCTATAGTGTTTCAACATTTTCGACCGCACATTATTAATAATGCAGAGGAAATTCCGGAAAAGTGGAAATTGGCTTTATTGGGATTTTTAATCCTATTTTTAATGTACAGTCGTTTGCCAAAATTTATCCCCAAGTTAATCAATCAATTAATTACTGTAGTTGGTTGGTTTTTATGTGTTTTAGTTCTCAGTCGATTAGTATATCCAGATGGTAGTAACTTTTCATTAGAACGTAGTGATATTATTCTCATCGTTTTAACTAATATGGCTGTTTTTGGTTCGATAATTTGGTTATTTACTCAATCTAATTGGTGGTTACGTTTAGGATTATTGGGAATATTATTAGGGCTAAGATTTTCTGCTGCTGATGATGGATGGGTAAAAGATTTTTGGTTTAACTCTCCTTTGCCTTGGATTTTTAGATTTGATTATTTGAAGTACTTATTTATCGTAATTCCAGGTACTATTAGCGGAGATTTAATTTTAAAATGGATGAGAAATAATGAAAGTAGCAATCCCGATTCGACATTAGAAAAATGGCCAGCTAGTCGTTTTTTTATTATTGCAGTATTAATGCTTACTATTGACTTGGTATTATTGATTGGGTTACAATCTAGGCTAGTTTTAGAAACAACTTTAATCAGCGGAGTTTTATGTGCTTCTGGTTGGTTATTATTCCAGCAACCAAGTAATCAGATAGAAAATTTACTCAATAAACTTTATGGTTGGGGAATTTATTGGCTAGTATTAGGATTAGCTTTTGAACCTTTTCAAGGTGGAATTAAAAAAGATAGTGCTACTCTAAGCTACTTTTTCATTACTACAGGAATGTCTATTTTTTTGTTAATTCTATTCACTGTTGTTAGAGATTATTTTCAGCAAAAAAGTATTCTCAAATTATTTATCTATAATGGTCAAAATCCAATGATAGCTTATGTGGTTTTTGGTAACTTACTCTTACCTATCTTGAAATTAACTGGATGGTATGAAAAAATTGCACAAATGACTCAAACAACAAGGTTAGGATTATTAACGGGATTTATTTATACATTAATAGTGGCATTAATTGTAAGTATTTTTAGCAAATTAAAGCTTTTTTGGAGGACTTAAAAGAAGAAGGAGTCAGGAGTCAGGAGTCAGAAGTCAGAATTTAGGAGAAAATCATAGCTGCATTTTTTGTAACTATTAGAATATTACTACTTGTATAGCGCTACGCATTAAGGTGTTTGACATTTCTAAACTCTGTTAGCGGAGCTTTTCCGCACCGAAAACTCTTTAACAGTTTACTATTCCCTATTCCCTATTACCTATTCCCTATTCAAGTAGCGTTATACAGTACTACTAAACTAATATTTATTAACAAAAGAAGGAGGATTTGATGAGTAGTATAATTCCTGTTATTTTTGTATGGTTTGTCACATTATTTGGAGCTTGTGTAGGTATTGTCATTGGAGGTACTATTGGGGGAATTGTTGGTGCAATTACTAATTTAATCACTAAATTTAGATGCACGATGAGAATATTCAATGCAGCAACTTTTACTTCACTTTTGAGTACGTTCATTTTTATAGTTGTAGCTCATCAAAAAATTCAACCTCTAAATTGTGCAGATGGTTTAGATGGATTTTATGCCTGTTTCAGTCCACTACTTATCCCATTTTGGGGAGCAATTATTGGAGGAATATTTGGCTCATTCATAGGAGTTATAATGGAAATATATACTAAATCTAATAATTAAATTCAAGGGTGTATTGAAATATCTGACATTGATTTTGAATAAATTAGTTTTGAAGAACGAAGAAAGCTTTAGTTATATCCTAGTAGAGAAGGAAAAAGTGCATGGGGATACTGAAAAATTACAACTTTACCTATACAAACCCCAACAAGCTTGTAAACAGTGTGACGGTAGTGTATTAAATCCATAAGGGAAAAGATCATTACTTGTATTTCAGATAAAATTGATCTTTGACTCTCTAGTTCAACTTTCAGCCTTTGTGAAATAACTCTACCATTATTTTTCGTATTTCATATCATCTCAAATCAGGTTGAATAACCTCACTTCAATTTAGTAATCATATGAACTATAAAAAAGAATGCTACGAATAATTTCCCTGCTTAAAAGACTTTACTTAGAAATATAGATTTGACTAAAAACAGAGTTTGACTCTAGCTAAATAATATATAGGCTATTCCTACTGACTCCTGACTGTTTGAAACAGCCTAAGTATTTGTAGCAAAAATTTTAGTATTTAATATCAGTAGGGGAAACAAAAAAAAATTATACCTGAGTCTTATATGATTTTTTCTTTCCTAACAAACATAATTAATTCTATGAGCAATAACACAATCTCGTCCCTGTTCTTTTGCTTGATAAAGCGCCTGATCAGCATCTATTAATAATGTACGACCAGATAATTGTAACGTAGGAATTACGCTACTTACTTCTAAACTTACAGTTACATAAGGACTTACTTTTGAACAAGCGTGAGGTATTTCAAACCTTTTGATTTCTCTCCTAATTAATTCTGCTCTTCGTAAAGCTTCCTCAATATTTGTATTTGGTAATATAACTCCAAATTCTTCGCCACCATAACGACAGACTAAATCTGTAGAAAATTTAGCTACCTTGCTAATAGCTTGAGCAACTTTTTTGAGGCATTGGTCTCCCTCTGGATACCCATAACAATCATTATAATATTTGAAATAATCCACATCACAAAGGATGAGAGATAAATATTTTTTGTATTGTCTAAGTTGCTCCCATTTTTGATGAAAATATTCATCGAATGTACGACGATTAGCCAAAGAAGTTAAAATATCAAAACTGGCAATTAGTTTTAAATTTTGGTTTGCTTTTTTAAGAGCTATCTCAGATTTTTTCCGTTGAATTAATCCACCTAACTGAGTTGCCACAGCATTAACTAACTGTATAGAATTTTGATCTAATGTTTGAGAAAATTTATGGAAAAATACTAAGATAGATAAAACCTGTTTATCTAGAATAATCGGTATTCCCAATGCAGATTTAATACCTATTTTTTCGGCAATTTGAAAACAAATAAAAACTGAATATTTATCAGGAAAAATATCTTTTCCCCATTCTGTTTGCTGAGAATTCCACACCCTTTGTAGTAAGCTTTCTTGGGAGTTAAAGGTAATAATTTGATGCTGTTGTCGAAATTTCAGATCTGCTGGTAAAGTACCGTTATTACTATTACTAGAATACCATCCTCTACTAAATTTGAGCATTGTAGCTTCTGGGTCAGGAATCCATGCTTCTCCAAAATCCCAATTCATTGTTTGACAAACTTCTGCTAAAGTTAATTCTAATGCTGATTCAATATTAACTTTTTTAAAAGTCAGCTTAACAAGTATAGCATTTTTAATACTGGTGAGGTAGCTTTGCCTTAGCAATATTCTGAATGCTAATTAGTTATGTAGCAGTAAATAATTTCCGACTGCTATATGAATTTATATTGATTTAGTTAATCATTTTTTCAATCTAATAATTGACTTTTATTTATCAATACTGAGCTACAACACAAGTTGATTTGGAAACTGACTTTGGTGAAACTAAAGCCACTACATGAGGAACAGGACGTGGAGTATACCTGACTAAAGATTTACCTTCATAAACTAGAGACGTACTAGCTCCAGAATCTAACATAACTGCATCCCGAAATCCTACTTGTGCTAAAAGTTGAGCAAGTTTAACGGAACCAATTCTTTTATAAGATACACCAATGATAGGTTGACCACTACGATGAATACCCCAAAATGCTCGTAACCATTCAGCCATGGGGGGTCAGCTTTCAGGAATTAGTAGTTTGAGGATTTGAGTAATATTGAGTTTGAGTCGTGAGCAAGTAGCTAATTTATTTCAGAATTTTAATTCTGTTAAATATTTCAATTCTGATTCCTCAAAAAAGCGCAATTAAGTTAATAGCTGATGGCTGTATAGCTGACACCTGAATGCTTACCTTCTAACTTCTGCCTTCTGCCTTCTTCAATGATTGTTAAAACTACCTATGAGCAGTAGTTAATTCACAGGAATTACCAAAAAAAATTACAGGTTTAAATATAGTAATCCTAAATTGGTTGTGAAAATTTTTATAATAGTTAATTTGAACTGAAAACATGAGTAAATTCTAACTCCTGACTCCTGACTCCTGACTCATAACTCCTAACTGCCACCAAAATATTACAACTTAAATAGGATTGCTATAGTTAGGTTTTGTGGGAAAAAGAAACAATGTTGTCTAGTTAACAAAAATCGGGATAATCTGACATACTGATCTGTTGTAAATCATTTTTGGCAATCTATCATGGCAACAATTAACGATAATTACCTCAAACTTAAAGCAGGATATCTATTCCCAGAAATCGCCCGTCGAGTAAATACCTTCGCTGAAGCTCACCCAGAGGCCAAAATTATTAAACTAGGTATTGGGGACGTCACCGAACCCCTGCCAGAAGCTTGTCGTCAGGCCATTATTAAAGCAGTAGAGGAAATGGGCGATCGCTCTACTTTTAAAGGTTATGGCCCAGAGCAAGGTTATGGTTGGTTGCGGGAAAAAATTGCGGCTCAAGATTTCCAAGCTAGGGGATGTGATATTGATGCCTCGGAAATTTTCATCTCTGATGGATCGAAATGCGACACTGGTAATATTCTCGACATTTTTGGTCACGATAATACTATTGCGGTGACTGACCCAGTTTATCCGGTGTATGTAGATACTAATGTCATGGCAGGTAATACTGGAGATGTGAATGAGAAAGGGGAATATGAGGGTTTAGTTTATTTACCCATTACTGCAGAAAATAATTTTACTGCTGAACTTCCTACTCAAAAGGTAGATTTGATTTATCTGTGTTTCCCGAATAACCCCACTGGTGCCACTGCTACAAAGGAATATCTCAAGACTTGGGTAGATTATGCAAAAGCAAATAATGCAATTATTTTATTCGATGCTGCTTACGAAGCATTTATTACTGATGCTAGTCTTCCCCACTCCATTTATGAAATAGAAGGAGCAAGAGAATGCGCGATCGAATTTCGTTCCTTTTCTAAGAATGCTGGTTTTACAGGTACTCGTTGTGCGCTGACTGTCATACCCAAAACCCTCAAAGGGAAAGCTGCTGATGGTAGCGATGTAGAATTATGGAAACTGTGGAACCGCCGTCATTGCACAAAATTTAATGGAGTTTCTTATATTGTGCAGCGTGGTGCAGAAGCAGTTTACTCCGATGAAGGGAAAGCACAGGTGAAGGGGTTGATCGAATTTTATTTAGAGAATGCCAAAATTATTTGTTCCCAGTTACAAGCAGCAGGGTTAACTGTTTATGGTGGTGTAAATGCGCCTTATGTTTGGGTGCAGACTCCTACAGGTTTATCTAGTTGGGATTTCTTTGATAAACTGTTGCACAACTGTAATGTTGTCGGTACTCCCGGTTCAGGTTTCGGTGCTGCGGGTGAAGGTTACTTCCGTATTTCCGCTTTTAATAGTCGGGAAAATGTGGAAGAAGCGATGAAGCGAATAACTGAGAAATTTACAGTTTAGGTGAGGAGCGATCGCTAAAATCAGTATTAGTAGGATGGGCAAATCTTTAGTGATGGAAAATATTCCTAACTCAAGCAACATTTGCCTACCTGCTTGTAAATCAAATGGAAAAACTATATGTCTTTTAGTAACTATAAAAGTATTAGTGCAGTTATCCAAGAATTTCAAATTACCTACATTGAATCTGATTTTATTTTGAAGACAGAATTTAGCATTCCTGAATATTTCAGAAATGATATAGAAATAGTTATGCGGGAAGGAATAGTTGATAATTCAGAATTTGCTATCTGTGAAAATTTAATTTATCCAGTTTTAAAAGAAGTCTGGAAATATTATTGTAGTAAGTTGATTTTATGGAGTCATCAGTCGCTGATTTATAACGATAATCTTGCGGGTTTTCCAGAATATATTCTAGCGAAACGTTCTCCACTAGGAAAAGTTGTCTTTGACAAACCTTATTTACTTTTAGTAGAAGCAAAACAAGATAAATTTGAGGAAGGATGGGGACAATGTTTGGCAGAAATGGTAGCTGCCCAAAAATTAAATGAAAACCCAGATATGATAGTTTTTGGGATTGTTTCAAATGGCAAAATTTGGCAATTTGGTAAACTACAAGCAAATATTTTTACCAAAAATCTGACTTTTTATACTTTTCAAGATTTAGACCAATTATTTGCCGTGGTTAACTATATTTTTCAACAATGTGAACTACAGCTAGTGCCGCTACGCGGAAGTTAAAAGTCAAAAGTATTGATTTGTAATTGTTTTAAGATTTTGTAACTGGTTAGTTATTTCCACCATCCTGCACTAGATTCTCAAGTCTCTGCTTAATATTTTATTTAACGAGAATCAAACTTTTCCCAGGAAATCAAGCCTAGTTGTGTAAATCCTAAGTTAGTATTAAAATAATAAGTATCTATAGCTTTGTTAAATTAAAAACAAACAGATAAAAGTATTATGACTAACCCCTTAGAAGTAGCCAAATATTTCATCATGCGGGCTTATGAAGATGGTAGAGAAGCTCAAATAACTAATATGAAAATACAAAAACTTCTCTACTATAGCCAATGCTTATATTTAGCTCTTAATGATGAACCTTTATTCGCTGATGAAATACAAGCTTGGCGATATGGTCCTGTTTGTCCTCCTGCTTATAAATTTTACAGTAAATTTGAAGCCGAACAATTACCAATCCCAAACCAGGAAAGTATTACTAATATTCCCTCAGAAGTTAAGGAAGTTTTAGAGGAAACTTGGCAATACTTCGGTGAATATCATGCTTACTATTTAAGTAATTTAACCCACTTAGAATTTCCTTGGAAAAAAGCCAGAAAAGGTTTACCTAGTTATGCAAATTCAACCGAACCTATATTATTAGAAGATATGCGTTTATTAGGAGAAGAAAAACTTTTAGAAATTGAGAAAGAACATCCTCACTATGCTTCTATTATTTCTCATATTTTAAAAGCAGCAATAGAGTCTAAAGAAGAACCAAAATATATTCAGCAAGCAGAAGTGAATGACTGGCTCAACTCCCTTCTTAATTGAGAAGTCTACTAACTTTGAACGGAGTTTCACAAAGTTAGTCAAAACCTATAAATCTCAATCTCAAAAACAGGAATTTATTCAGATTATTCGTGAGTATCTTGATGAACTAATTATTAACCCTTATCCTCCTCAAGCCAGGGTTGAACCTTTACCAAGTGGTCTGAAATTACCTGATGAATGGCAATTTTATAAATTAGTTGTAACCATTGCCAAAGGTGCATCAGGACAAATTAGATTAATGTATTTAGTTGAGGAGAAGAAAAGAGTGATTAAGCCTTTATGGATTTATAATCATCAACAATTTGAAAAACGACCTCCTGATCGAGATATTAAAGATGTTATTCAAGAAATTTTTGAGGAATAATCTATTGACAGAGAAACTACTAAAAATGAAATAGTTGCTTGACTATTTTTGCTAGAAGTATTGTTTATGAAACCATTAATATTAGATATTTTTTCCGGTGCAGGCGGTTTTAGTCTTGGTTTTAAATGGGCAGGTTGTCAAATTATTGGTGCTATAGAAATAGATAAATGGGCATCAGAAACTTTTGCTTATAATCATCCAGATGCAGTTGTCATCAATCAAGATATTGCAACTATTACTAATAAGGATATAGCAGCAATTTGGGGTAATAATAAACCACAAATTGTGATAGGAAGTCCCCCTTGTCAAGGAGATTCTATTTGTAATAAAAATTCTGGAGATCCTAAAGATCCTAGAAATAATCTTTTTAGAGAATTAATCAGAGTAGCTATAGTTTGTGAGCCAGAAATATTAATTATGGAAAATGTGCCTAACCTGATGAAATTTAGGACTCATTCTCAAGTCAAAGTTATTGACATTATTGAAGAGGAGTTTAAAAAGATTGGGTATCACGTCTATATAAATATATTAGAAGCTACGGCATACGGAGTACCTCAAATCAGAAAACGTTTATTTATTGTTGCTTCAAAACGGGAACTAGAAAATCCTTTTCCCTTGCCAACTCATGGAATATTAACCAATCAGCAAATGTCTTTATTTGGAGAAAATTTAAAGTTCTGTCCGACATTATGGGATGCTATTTCTGACTTACCTCCATTGGAAGCTGGCGAAGGAAAAGAAGAGTCAAATTATTCCAAGCAACCGTCGAATGAATATCAAAAATTGTTGAGAAATGGAAATAATATTCTGTTTAATCATAAAGCAATGAATCACACTCCAAGAATGGTAAAAAGATTTGCCACAATGACTTGGGGAAGTTCTGGAAAAGATGTACCAAAACATTTACAACCACGACAAAGAAACTCTACAAAAATATCTCAAAAAATCTACGACCAAAATAATAGAAGACTCCATCCAGATAAACAATGCTATACAATTCCGGCGTCATTTTATGCTAATTTTGTTCATCCTTATCAACACAGAAATTTCACAGCTAGAGAAGGTGCAAGAATACAATCATTTCCAGATAGTTTTAAATTCATGGGTAAACCAACAGTTGTTAGTCATAAGCTACTATCTAGAGAAGGTCGTTTAGCAGAAAAACATTTATGTCAATACAATCAAATTGGAAACGCCGTTCCTCCTTTATTAGCTAAAGCTATTGCTGATAATATATTAAAACAGTTGTAAAATAGAGCTAGATAAAATGTATGTTCATGGCAAAAATTTAGAGCAGAAAGAAAATCATAAAACTAAATATAGAGACGAAGATTCTCGGAGATATTTGAGAGAAATAAGAGAAAAATATAATGAGTGGAAATTGGCTAATGAAGGGCTAATTGGTCCATTGATTGAAAAAACAGACCAAGATAGTGAATTATTGATAAAGCGAGTAGAATTTTTGAATCAATATAAAGATTTTCTAGAACAACAACACTATGCTGAAAAATTTGATTCTCGTTCAAATCTCCATTCATCTGTGTTAGAATAATTTATGTATTATCTCTTCAAAGATTTGGTTAGAGAATTTTCATCACAAGCTTTAATTGGTAAGTCTCGTACTTTCAAAGATATATTTTTTCGGTCTGAAAATTATCAGGATATGCTCAGTCATCCTCATGCTTTAATTGAACTAAAAGATAATGATTTTGCCATAGGAGTGAGAATTCACGCCCAAATGAATTGTCAAGGTTCCCAAGAATTAGAAAGTCATATTTGGGATTTACCTGCTGTAGTTATAGAATGCAAAACTTATTTGGATAAAACTATGCTTCAAGATGCAGCAACAGCAGCAGAACAACTTAAGTATAGAAACCCTAATGCCATTTATATTTTAGTGGCAGAATGGCTAAAATTAACAGATGCCGTAAATTTACGAAAATTCAAAATAGACCAAATATATGTATTAAGAAAACAAAAGAATACGGATAGAGAATTTCGATTTCAAGAAGGTTATGTGAAAAATCCTATATATGCAAATGTAGTAGAGCATTTATTTGTTTATGTTAGAGATTATTTAACATCTGATTGGGAGGGCGGTATTAATTTTGGCTTGAAACGGGGTTATTTAATTTAGCTAGCTAATCATTTTTATAGCGCTACGCGCTAGGGAATAGGGAATAGTAAATTGTTAAAGGGTTGAGAAATTTCTTAACCTTAATGCGTAGCGCTATATTGAAATTATTTTAACTGTGCCAGTTTAGAAAAATCACTACAACTGTCTACCCTCTTATATGACAACTGAATAACTGTCACCTACATACTAAGTTCTACCTTAATAGTTAGCTTAGGATTGGTATTAAGAAAAGCAAGAACACAAGAGTGACACCTTCTCATCTGGTCAGTTTCTATTAATAAGCTGTCAGAGATAAGGTATAGCAGAAGAAAGAAGGAAGAAAAAAAATATTGCGTTGTCTGAATTTTAAGCTTTTAATCTGTCCTAACCTTTCCTTCCATTGCTATAAGACTTTCTCGAATCTGCCTAAATCATTAAACCAAAAATAACTTAACTGAAAAACTATGAACTTAGTAACAACAATTAATTCCTCTAATCAGACCCAATTTGACCTAGCTGGTTATTGTCATTCCACTCCTAACTATCTACAAACCAGAGCCAGAATTAATTATTTACTCGAACGCTATCTTTCTCAAGACATTCTTACAGAAAGACTATTAGACTTACCCCAACAATTTGAAAATCCTCAACAAAGACCTTGGCAAAAAATTAATTGGCAAGCTATAAATCATAGTCAAATTATTGGTATCGAACCAAAATTATTTTTACAAGTAATTGCCTCCGCCGTAGAAATAGAAGCACCCATTCGTTCTTATTCCCAAGAAAGTTGGGGTTATTTACAAACAGCTCATCCTCAACTAGCTAGATTTATGGGAGGTGTAACTGATAAAAATGGGAAAATAATTGAAGTTGGTATTTGGGAAAAAGAAGAACGGCAACACGCCCCTGCTTTTAGCAAGATTTATCAACAACTTACAGGTAAAAAATTACAGCAAAAACCTAATACCGTTCATGGTTATCAACCTACTGGAAATGTACGGGCAGAAATCTATAATCATGGAGTAAGTAGAATAAGTTCTGAATGGAGTGCCGTATCTATTTATATATGGTTAATGTCTCATTCTACAGGGGCATTACAAATGGCGATCGCTCAACCTTTACAAGATGAAGTTAATCATTTGGCTAAGTTTTGGGGAATCACTAGATGGGGTTTTGGCGATTCGGTTTTGAGGCGAGTTATTGGCAGTATTTATCGCCTAATTAGACTCTTAAATCATCATCAAAAAGAGCGAACTTCTGGTCAAGATATTATCAATTTTTCTCATCTCAAATATGGTATTGAGATTGGGTATAGTTTGATGAAAGTAATGACACAAATGTGTCGTTGGAATTATCATTTAAAAGCTGATGCTTTGAGTCAAGTTTTTGGTAATTATCTCAGTCATGCTTCCGAAACTAAAAAATAAAATGAGGCGTTGCTGAATTAGAGTATGATATTCATTTTAATTACTTAGTAAGGATTCAGGAGAAAGAAAAGTCAATTAAGTAAAGATAACATCTAATTTTTCCATCTTTGAATGACTGTTAATTTACCAAAATTACTTATTTCATACCTCAAATCACTAATGCCTAAAATGAGTTATACAGCAGATTCCATTTCGGTGATACCAATTCACTTTAAGGATGTCACAAATAGTTTCGCTACTTTAAATGTAAAATAATTGCCTGAAACTATTGTATTGTCAAAGTTTTTAGCCTATAAAATCTGACTTCTGACTTCCGTGAAACAGTATGAGGTACACCTATAGAACCCATTTGAGATCTATGCAAGCGGTATGTGCTTTTGGCATAGATAGAAGTCAGTCCTCAAAACTTAGTTCTGGTGAAGTCAGAAAATTCAGGAACGAGAATAGGGGAAAAAGCGGATGCGACCCCGCGCCGCCCTTAGGCGCAAGCGGTCGGAACCCGGCGTTCCCGTTCCGGGACCGTAGGGAAAGGTGTCCTCGCCATGGGAGCGCCGACCAAGAGAAGGGAACGCGCACCAAGCAGGTAGAAAAATGCTCCCATCTCCCCCACTTCCCATCTCCTCTATTCCCCATCTCCCCTACTCCTTCACTAAACGTCGATGTTCTTGACTCAGTAACAACACACCCAGAGTGACAATAACTACACCAAGCAGTTGTAAACTATTGAGATTTTCTTGAATTGCCAACCATGCTAAAATAGCAGTTAAACAAGGATTAGTCGCACCTATTGTTGCAGCATAAGTAGCACCAATCAGACTAATGCCGTAATTAAACATTAAATGGCCAGCCAAGGTGACAATTGCTGATAAAAATCCGCCAATCCAGAGATACATCCAATTAAGACCGCTACTTCCCTGCCAAATTAATAAGCTACAAGCAGATAGTCCCAGAGCAGTGGCAAAACTAATCCAAGTAAAAGGTACTGGATGCAGAGTTTCAAAACTTTTTTGTGCATTTACTGTATAAAGTGCATAGGAAAGTCCAGAACCAATACCGAAAATTACTCCGACCGCATTATAACTATCGGATGTAGTCTGACTGTAGGGAATAGTCAAAAAAGTTCCTACTAATACCACTATCATCACCATCCACCGAAAGCTAGTAGGGGGAATACCTAACAATAGCCAAGAAAATAGCGAAGTGAAGATTGGGTAAGTAAAAAATAGAGTTAATGCCACCCCAGTTTCAATTAATCCAATAGACATATAAAGCAGTGCTAAGTAAAGAAACATTAGCATCCCGCCACCTAGCGATCGCCACAAAAGGGGACGAGATTCAGTATTTCCTAATTCTCTAATATTTTGCCAAGTGTGCGGGTAGAGTTTTGTGGCGAAGGATGCCATCAACGAAACTACCAATACCATTCGCATAAACATTAGCAAAAATGAATTTTGTAGGGTGGGAGTGACAAACCCTCCTGTTTGAAAAATGCCCAAAATTGTCTGTTCGTTGAATAAAACTCTGACAATGACATTTTGAAAACAGAAACATAATGATCCAACTAGAACAATGAAAAAACCAAGCATATAATTTATAGCAAAGGACTGTTTTAAGACCTTGACTATTGTGGCATTAATTATATGATGTCTGGTGAATAACTTTTAAATAGATTAAGAGTTAGCCTTCTTTGGAGGAACTACGTTAACAGTTATAGCTATCAAAGGAAAGGGTGCAGAAATATCAAAAGCTTAAAACTCAGATAACGCAAAACTTTTCCTTCTTTCTTCTTCCTTCTGCTATATCAAGTGTATGATAGATGATAGCGAATGTTTACTCCGCGTCTACAGACCCGCCATGAATAAGCACTACACGCTTTTCAAAATATTGTTAATTGTTGAAAACCATAATCAGTATACTAGCAATTACCGGATTTGGTATAACTAGAAAATAAGAAAGTAGTTGATACAGCAGAAGTCAGGATGCTGGAAAACTTATATATCTGGTGCTGTGGATATGAAAGTACACAAAGGTTTACCTATTGCGACCAATACACTATGCTTCGCCACGTCCACTACCTCGTTCATCACAGTACACTCTAACTTGAGCAAAAGATTTTTGGGTATTTGAGGTTGAGTAATTTAGTTGCCAGCTACAGATATTACGGGATAAGATAGTCGAAATTACGATGGAAATATCAATAAATAGGTAGAGACTCATAGGAGTTATCTATTGTTCATACAAGGAGTTTCTACTACTAAATACGGAATTTATATAGTCTTTTCAGGATATAATTCAGTTTCTTTACCTATTCCAGGAAAATTGCGGCCAGATGGTCAATTATTTAGGTGATGAGGGATGAGCGATCGCTGAGTCTACTTGCTTCAACAAGATTTCTAAGGTTGAGGAGTTATCCAAAACTACATCTGCTTGTTGACACTTATTTTCTAGAGGCATTTGATGATTAATTCGAGTGTAAGTTTGTTCTTGACTTAACCCATCCCGTTTCATCAATCTTTCTATTTGTTGTTGAGGTGAAGTGTATGTAACCCAAATTTCTGTTACTAAATCAGTCATTTTGGCCTCAAACAGCAACGGTATTACTAATACTGCTGTGGGGTATTGATCGGAGGTCTGATACCCAGGTTCATTATTTTTTTTGACAAACTGCTGAATATTCTGCTCGAAGCAATCGCGTACATAAGGATGAATTTGTTTCTCTAACCAAAGTAACTCCTCTTGATTATTAAAAACAATCTCTCCTAATTTTTGCCTATTAAGATTACCATTAGGTAACAATATATCAGTGCCATAGTTTTCTATTATACTATCTAAAATCAATGAACCTGGTTGTACGGCTTTGCGAGCATAAATATCTGCGTCCCAAATTGGGAGATGGTAAGTTTTGTTCAGATAATTTGATACAGTCGTCTTTCCTGTACCAATACCCCCAGTTAAACCAATGAGACGCATCATCAAAAAGTCAAAAGTCAAAAATAAATAGCCAAAAGTTAATTATTTTGAGGCAGAGCCTAACTTTCAGTAGTTTAGCTTAATTTATACCATTTATTATCGTCGCTAGTTCCTTTGCTGGTAGTTGTAGGTGTAGAAAACAGGCGCGAGCAACCCTGACTTTTATCTTTCTGAAAAGTTACAAGCAAGTTATGAAAATTTTAGATTACAGTAGAAATGGAAATAGCTCAAACAGAAATTTTCTCTATAATATTTATTTTATTTTATGTTATTACAATAGCCAGAGTGGTTAGGACTTATGCTGATGATGAATCTTAGACTAAGCAATGTTTTTCCCACTGTTCCCTCTCTTGGTCGATTGGATATGGCGAAGTCTCCTCGCCATCCCACCCTACGGGAAGCTCCGAAGATCGACCGCTGGCCTCTGTCGCCGACGCGGGGTCGTACCGCTGTTCCCTATTTCCTGCTATAGATGTAGCTCATTAATTAAAGGACAAAAAATATTGACGAAAGAGTAGTTATATGATAAGCGATAAAAAATCACAAACCAATGAACTATGCACCCATCTATAAAATTTACCAGATTCTCATAGTTGTTCCCCTAACTGGACTTTGGGTATTGGATACTGCTGCCCTCCTACCATTCCATGACAACGAAAATAATGGTAGATTAGGAATGATTTCATGGAAAATTTTTTCCGCTAAAATCGCATCAGCTCAAACATCTACTCCATCAATAGTTACCGAAGCAAATTCAACTAATACAGTAGTAACTCCGGTAACACCATCCCCAGATTCTTCCACAACTCGCTTTGATATTACAGGTGGGAAGCAATCACAAGATAATACTAATCTTTTCCATAGCTTTGAGAGATTTAATTTGGGAGAAAACCAAATTGTTAATTTTATATCTAACCCAAATATCAAAAATATTCTAACTCGTGTAACTGGTGGAGATGCTTCTGTAATTAATGGTCTAATTCAGGTAACAGGGGGCAATTCTAACTTACTGATGATGAATTCTGCGGGTATAATTTTTGGTGCAAATGCTAGATTGGATGTCCCTGCATCTTTTGTCGTAACTACTGGTTCAGGTATTGGTTTTGACTCTGGTTGGTTCAATAGCATAGGTGAAAATAATTACGATATTTTAACAGGAAATCCCAGTGCTTTTTCTTTCCCAATGACGAATCCTGGAGTAATTTTAAATGAAGGTGAGCTAACTGTTGAAGCAGGAGAAAGTGTCACTTTATTGGGAGGCACAATTATTAATACAGGTAAAATTTCTGCCCCAGGTGGTGAAATTACGATCTCCACAGTTCTTGGAGAAAATTTAGTCCGTATTAGTCAAGAAGGACGTTTATTAAATTTAGAAATAGCGACAGAGGATAGAGAAAGTTCTAATGATTTACCAGAAGAATTACACAGTTTAAATCCCTTATCTATACCAGAACTTTTAACAGGTAATAGTGAAGTGATGGAAATGGCTACCGGAGTTAGAGTTAATGATAACAATGAAGTAGTTTTGACAGGTTCTAATCAAGTAATTCCTACAGATTTAGGTACAACGATTGTATCTGGTTCTCTTGATATTTCTTTGGCAGAAAATTCGGAATTGGCAAATACAAGTAGAATCAATATTTTTGGAGAAAAAGTAGGATTATTTAATGCCAAACTGAATGCTTCTGGTATTTATGGTAGTGGCAATATTAGAATTGGTGGAGATTCTCAAGGTTTAGGAACAGTTCCTCGTGCTACTCGTACTTATGTAGATGAAAATACAGAAATATTTGCTACCTCTTTTAGGGATGAGGGTGGAAATATAGTTATTTGGAGTGATGAAGAAACTAGCTTTTTTGGCAAAATAGAAGCTATTGGTCGGATTGAAGAACAGTCTATATCGCCAGAACAAAACTCCAGTAAAAATCTAGTAGAGGTTTCTAGTCAAGGAAATTTAATTTTTGATGGTACTGTTAATTTAGGTTCTCCAGATGTGTTGGGCAGTTTATCATTTAAGGCTGAAAATATTAATATTGTAGATGCAAATATTGAGGCAGCAGATAATCCTTTAAAAGGGGAAACGGCAGCAGGATCTCAGATATCAAAATCATCAATAGAAAGCATATCAGATAGTACAAATATTACTTTTCAAGCGTCTGATAATATTACTGTCAACAATTTATCTGAAACTCAATTAAGTTTTGCTCAGACAAAAGGTGAAATCTCATTTGTCGCAGATAGTGACGAAAATGGTTTAGGGTCTTTGACAATACATTCAGAAAATACTATCAATACTCAAGGAGCAGCAGTTAATATTTCTGGCACGACGATAAATACTGGAAATATTAATACAGAAGGAGGAGAACTTAATATTACCAGTAGTCAAGGTTTTGTGATGACTAATAACTTATCTACTGCCAATTCAAATATGACAGTAGAAAGCAATGGTGGAGAGATTAATATTACGGCACAGGGAAATATTACGACTGGAGAAATTGATGCGAGTGGAGACTCTAGGGGTGGAAATATCACTATGAATGCTGCTACTGATATTGATACAGAAAGCATTCATGCTGAAGGTACGCAAAGTGGTGGAAATATTGATCTTAGAGCTGGAAATACTCTCAACTTGCGAGGAATATCAACATCAAGCGGTAGTCGAGAAACTGGCAACATTACTATTACTGGAGATGAAATCAACCTTTTAGGTGGAGAAAACAGTGTCAGTAGCAATGGGAAACTCATCTTACAACCAGCATCAGAAAATCAAAATATTACTCTGGGAGGATTTGAAAATATAGAAGGGACAGACGGCAATTTGCCCCTACACCTGACAACAGGAGATTTAGCAACTTTGGCAAATGGTTTTGAGTCTGTTACTATCGGAAAATCGGAAAACTCTGGCAATATTACTATTGCTTCTACAGAAAACAGCAATACAACTCCATTTGTATTCAATGATCCCACAACTATTCAAGCAGAAAAAATTACAGGTACAGGTACAATAACTGGGGTAGATAATGCTCAAATTACTATAAATGCTAGTAGTGACATTTCCACTGGCAATATTTCCACATCCACAGGTATTACTATTACCAGCATTCAAGGCAATGTTAAGACTGGAGATGTGACGGCAAATACATCAGATAACAGTATTGGTAATATTGATATTACCAGTAGTGGTTCTATCGAAACAGGAAAATTAACCACCACAGGAACAACAGCAGGAGGAAATATCAATCTACAAGCAGGCGATCGCATAACTATAGGTAGAATAAATTCTAGCGCTACACTAGGAAATGCAGGAGAAGTTCAACTGAATGCGGAAAACGGTATTGAGGTCATATCTATACAAGCAGAAGGGGGAAATAGTGGAGGCAATGTCGAAATTACTACAGGTGATACTCTCAGGATAACAGGTACTTTTTTAGACAAAAATCAGAATATTGCTAGTATTTCTACCGCAGGAGAGATAGTGGGGGGAAATATTGCTATTAGCACCGGAAATACACCTTTTATCGTCGGAGATGCTACAATTAATGGTTCTGTAGGAGCAATAACAGATGGAAAATTAACAATTTCACCCGATCGCTCTCTAACTAGTAGTTTTGAACTCAAAGAAGTAGAAAACTCTCAACCACAAAATTTTGACTCTAGTGAAACCACAACGGAATCAGAAAGTCAAGAAAATCAACCTCACTCAGAAGAATCAACTCCTCAAAATGTCACTCAACCAGAATCAACAGAATCTAGTAATTATGAGGGAAATCAAACTACGATCGTTACCGAAACTCAAGCAGAATTAGTTGAAAAGCCAAAAAATATAGAGGAGTCGCAAACTCAAATTCCCTCTGAAGTAGATAACGAGGAACCCTCAAACACAGCTCAAGATATACAGATAGTATCTCAAAACCCCGAATCAAACTCACCAATTTTAGATAATTCTGAACCTACGGCGGCCCCTACAGAAAATATTGCATCCTCAATGAGTAGTTCAGAAGAACAAATTATCCCATTAGTTGTGGAAAATCAAAATCAAAATCAAACTACATTAGAATTTGACCAACCGAATAACTCTCAACTTGTTGTCGAAAATGTGGAGACAAATATTCTTGTAGAAGATACTAATTCCAGTTCAATTACATCAGTTTTAGAGCAAACTGTTGCTATAGAAAATCCCGTCCAAGGTAAGTCCTCTCAGAAACCAACTCCAACTATAGTCGTAGAAGAAAGTATAACAACCACTGCTTCCGAAATTTCTCGCAACGATAATTACAATCAAATTAGTTTAACTGATACCCTATCGCAAATAGAGTTAAACAGAGGCAGAGAATTCGCTGGTTATTTAGGAAAAAATATTACTAAAAAAACTGTCACAGCAGCAAATATCCGAAATACTCTCAGTAGCGTTGAAAAAATTGGTATTAGACCAGCAATTGTATATGTATCTGCACAACCCAATAATTTAGAACTGCAATTGTTTTTGCCAAACGGTAGACCTATTGTTAGAAGTAGTGGGCAAACAAGAGATGAAGTAATTGAAGTTGCCAAAAAATTCACAAATCAGATTAGGACTCCCAGTCAATTAAATTCTCATAATTATTTACCAAATGCCCAAAAATTACATCAATGGTTAATTGCACCAATTGCTGAAGAATTGGCAAATCATAATATTAATACGATCATTTTTTCGATGGATAGCGGTTTGCGAACTATTCCCATCGCCGCTCTACACGATGGTCAACAATTCCTGGTCGAAAAATATAGTTTGGGATTAATTCCTAGTTTTACTTTAACTGATACAACGTATGTTGGATTAAATGGTTCTCAAGTTTTAGCAATGGGAGCATCTGAATTTCCTGGTAATACCGAGCAAACTCCTCTGCCAGCAGTACCTGTAGAACTTAAAAGCATCGTGAATAATCTTTGGCCTGGTAAATCTTTTTTGAATCAAGGATTTACTCTCGAAAATTTAAAGCAGCAAAGTAGCAAAGAAAAATTCAAAATTATTCATTTAGCTACTCATGGAGAATTTCATCCAGGGGGTGCTGACAATTCTTATATTCAATTCTGGGATACTAAGTTACGCTTAAATGAATTACGCCAGTTACGTTTGTATAATGCACAGGTAGAGTTATTAGTTTTGAGTGCTTGTACTACTGCAGTCGGAGATGAAGAGGCTGAGTTAGGTTTTGCTGGGTTAGCAGTGCAAGCGGGAGTCAAGTCTGCTTTGGCAAGTCTTTGGTACGTTAGTGATACTGGTACATTAGCTTTAATGACTGAGTTTTATCAGAGTTTATCTAACAGACCAATTAAAGCAGCAGCATTACGACAGGCCCAGTTAGCAATGTTACGGGGAGAGTTGCATTTACAAGATGGTCATATACTCCGAAATGGTAATAAACATCTACCTCTACCACGGGAGTTAGCTAGAGGAGGTAGAAGGGATTTATCTCATCCTTATTATTGGGCAGCATTTACGATGATTGGTTCGCCATGGTAAAAGAAGGAAGAGGGAAGAAGAAAGAAGGAAAAAGGCGTTGCTTAAATGTAATGATAATTAGGGTTTGCTGAAAAAGTCTTATGGGTGAGGGTAGGAGACAGGAGACAGGAGACAGGAGACAGGAGACAGGAGACAGGAGACAGGAGACAGGAGACAGGAGACAGGAGACAGGAGACAGGAGACAGGAGGAACGGGGAATTTAGAGTAGGTAGGAGTAAGAATTGTCAGAATGATTTCTCTGCCCAACTTTTGCCTAAAATACTAACTTTTTGAGCATGAAGAGCTGAAAACCAGGCACTTTTTTCGATCTCAAAAAGGCACTTGTCTTTATATATCAATGCTTTTAGATTTAATCAGCAAGCCCTAATTAGACATCTACTCCAACCATAGGGAGTAGGGAGTAGGGAGCTTTGCTGTAGGGAACCCACCCCTAACCCCTCCCTAGAGGGGAAAGAATTGATAATTTCTTTGGGATATAGATATTGATTTTTGATTCTTGGAGATGTCTATGAGCTGAAGGTAAAATTGAAAAACTGATGTTTTGCGCCCAAAGTTAATCTCAAAATCATTACCACTCAGCAACGCCAGGAAAAATAGGGAAACAATTTAAGGAACAAGGAAAGAAGGAAAATAGGGAAACAATTTATCGATCCAACAGTTTCATAAGAAAAAATAGAAAGTTCAACTTTGCTCTGTTGCGATCGCTATTCAATACCGTTCTACATACCATCCAGGAATACCATAATTCCACCCTCTCATAGTTTCAAAAGGGTCTGCTCTTGTTAGTCTCCGATCGTCAGGCACAGCTACCAGAGGTGTTAAGTTATTGTTAATTTGTTGTTTTTCAGTTACGTTATTCAAAGTATTTCGTGGGAGATTTTTTTCTTTCTCAATCATTTTTTTTGATTCAAATTGTTTGCTAATTTAACATTAACCTACTTATTAAATTAATCAATCCCTCCGGTCATTAATCTCAATATTTCATTAAATAAATTTAAACTTTGTAATGTTGAGAATATTGACGCAACAAAACTAATTATAGCGATAATATCCTAAAAATAACCAAACTGCCCACTATATACAATGTTGATCGAGGTACAACGAAGGCAGGTGCGTTAGAAGCAGAAAGGCTTTATCAGTGATGTTAGGGAATCTCGCGTTGTCGCGTCAGCGCAACGTCGGGTAAATGTTTTTAAAGTTAATCAGCAAAGCTGAATTAAAAAATTAAAATCTCAACGATTATTTCACCCTAGAAATAATATTATGTGCCCCCTCCGAGGGAGCTACACTATCGAATAATTTAGTTATAATAAAATTTGTGTTTGTTTGTAGTTTAACTTTAGCCCTAATACAAGTATTGTAAGAGCTAAAGCCCCACTACGAAGCCCTATTATAATTGTTCTACTGGACATGATATAATTGTGCGATGACGATGAGTATTACAAATTATTTTGGGAGTCATAAAACCAGCATCTATCAATTCTTTTTCAATATCTAAAGTGAAATATTCATCCAGATAAGGTTCCGTACTCTTCAACAAAGTAAAAACATAAGGTTTCATCGTGGCATAAACTTCTGATTTAGGGTTCATATCCATAATTGCAATATTGCCATTTTGACGTAATAACCGCCTTGCCTCGCGAAATATTTTTCTAGTAGCAGTTTGTGGTAGTTCGTGACAGACTAAAGAGATAGAAATTAAATCAAAAGAATCATCAGGTAAACCAGTTGCTTCAGCAGCAGCATGAACCCAATTAATATCTAAATTTTGCTGTTGAGAACGATACAAACCAACTGCTAAAAAATAAGGGGATAAATCTACTCCTGTAAACTTAGCTTGAGGGAAAACTTTTTGTAGTGAAAAAGTATTTAAACCAGCACCACATCCCAAATCTAAAATATCATTTGGTGTAGAAATTTCTGCTTTTAGAATATCAAGAAAACTTTTACGAAGTCTGGCATCTCCACCAATACCTTCTTCCGGCCAAATATTCGCATGAACTGCTAAAGCTGCTACTTCTTCTTCCATAGCTGCTTCCCAACTCATATTACCTTTTTCATAAGCATGAAATGAAGTAAGGTAATATTCTGGATAGCTCAAATTAGGATTATTTACTATTTCCCATTCTCTATCCCAATTGCGTTCGGAGAGTTCTTTTGCTTGTTTGCGCCAAGGAACACCAATTTTTTCTGCACGTTTAATAATCATCTTTCGTGCTTGAGTTTTAGCAAAATTAGCGAGTGGTTTAATTGAGAGAATTCCATTGACTAATTTTGTAGCTAAATTAGGCTGAGATTTGACAGAAGCAGTCATTATTTTTCCTCTAAAAAAATGTGTTTAAATTAGTTGTATTGATTCTGCAATAACTATTAACGATTAACTATTAACTGATAAGCAGGTACGCAAAATTAATTACCGAAAAAAAATTCAGGTATAAAGCCTCTCCATTCATGGACAAAAAAGAAAAAAAATCCTTTTAGTCAATCCTATTCTTTATAATAATTAATAATTATTAATTATTAATTGTTGAAACATATCTAACATCATACATAATAGTATACTCTGGTATCAAAACAACAAAAATGGTAATTTTTTATGAGGTTGATCGGCGAATTAAACAACGAAACTAGAAAATTGTTGGAAAGAATGAAACCCTAAAAAAACTACATTAATATAGACAATACTAAACCAACTTAGCATCATCTACTTTTGATGAAATATCTCCAAAAACAACAATTTATCTATAGAAATAAGCTTGTCTCAGTCGCCGGACAATTTCTCCATGAACCTCACTGCGGATGCGGTTACCACGCTGACATTGTTCCAACTTAACATTATCAACAAAAAACTTCACAGCCATATTAGTATTAGTAAGACCAACATCAACTCCCGACATATCTTGCATCCAAATTCTTGGAGACTGCCAGGAAGCATAAGTTTGAAATCTTTCTTCTATCCATTTCCATAATTCTTCGGTATAATCATCCAATTTTGTTTCTGACAAACTTCGATTAGCATTAACAATTTGCTGTAATAGTTTGTTCATTTTCTTTGTTAAAAAATCTATTTTTCTTTCCCACTCATTTTCCAAAACTTCATTATCTATATCAATCAAATCTGGGTCATCTTGCCAGTTTCGATACCAACTTCTCAGCAAATTAATTAAAGTATCTTCATCCATATTCTGTGATGCTTGCAAATATAATGACTTTTGTCCTTTTTGTTTTTCTGATACTGTTTCTAACCCTACCATTCTCACTATATCTAAATAATAACCTTGAATTTCTCTAACTTCTCCCGAATCCAATCCCTGGATTTCCATAAACTTAATTTTACTAACTAACTCTGTAATTGCTTGCTTAATTTCTTCTAGCTTAACTTTAACTTTTTCCTCTGCTATAAGACGTTGACGACCAGCTTCTTTTTTAGATAAGAGATTATCCTCATCTTCTAATAATTGATCTGTCACCCTGTAAAAATTTTCTATAGCTACCAACTTTTTCTTGATATCTCCTAATGTATCTGGATGACTCAAAATTACTTCTTCAATAATTTTGATAGCTTGATTGGGGTCACTATCTGCTCTAATTGGTACAATAATTGTATAATAATAGCTAGAATTAGGGCGACTGAAATTAATTAATTTTTGACTTTGTAAAGCAGCGTTAGGCACTAACAAATCACAATGACTTTCAATTAAATATAAAGTTGTTAGCCTAATACCAATAGATTTAATTACAGCGACTGAGCCATCTTCTAAAGCCACAACATCACCAAATTTAAATGGTGTATCTACTAATAATACCAAACCACTAAAAAAGTTAGATAAAATATCTTTCAGGGCAAAACCGAGTACAAATGTAATACCACCAAATGCCACCCATAGCCCACTTAAATCTATTCCTAATGTTTGGAGGAATAAAAAACCTCCTATCAAGTAGACTAAAATTGGCAGAGTATTTTTAATTAAGGGAATTAAAACATCATCCCAGTCTGCTTCTGTTTTTTCTGCATATTTGCTGAGAGAATAAGCAATTACCTGGGTAAATAACTGATTGATTAAATAAGTAGTTACAACAACAATTCCTGCTGTTAATAATCTGTGAATGAAAGGTAAATTTTCTAACAAGTTTAAACTGTAAGTTAATACTTTAAAAACAATTAGTACAAAAAGTATGAGTAGAGGAGTTTGCAAAATGTTGATAGTTAAAATACCTATTTCATTGCTTGAACGGCGAAAGAAAGACTTTAGAACCGAGAATACTAACAGATATAAAAAGAATCCTAAAACTATTGCAATCCCTAAAATTCCTCCCTGTTCGAGCCAAGGGAGTGAGTATATAGCTGAAGAGTTTGATGTTTGTAAAAGTGTCAACATAGTCTAAATTAATTCCTCTTCTTTTTTGAAGTTTCAACTTTACCGAATAATTAGGGCTTGCTGATTAAATCTAAAAGCATTGACAGATAAAGATAAGTGCCTTTTTAGGTCTGGAAAAAGTACAAGCTTTTAGGTCGAAAAGGTTCAAAAAGTTAGCATAAAAGGCTGACTAGGAAAGAAAAATTAAGGGAGAATTTTTCCGACGACCTCCTCTAAATTCCCATTTATCCTGTACAGGCAATTCGCGTTTGCGCAGCATTCCCCAGGAAATCGCCCCTACGACTCCTGACTCCTACCCCTACTCAAAGACTTTTTCAGCAAACCCTAATTATTAATTATTCAGCTTTATTAGCCGACCCTTTCTCTTGGGAAAAAAAGTTCTAGGATATTTCCTTATATTCAATTCCCTCACGGTTTTAACCAGAGGTAATTATCCATTATTAATTATCAATTATCCATTGGTAAATTAGCGTTGTAAATTTCGTGGATCTAGAGCATCTCGCAACCCATCTCCTAATAAATTAAAAGCTAATACAGTTAGAATAATTAATAATGCTGGAGGCCATACTAACCAAGGTTGTAACACTAAAATAGAAGCATTCGTGGCCAAAGATAACATATTTCCCCAGGAGGGGTCTGGTTGTTGAATACCTAAACCAATCAAACTTAAAACTGATTCTGAGATAATAAAACTAGGAATAGCTAAAGTTGCCGAAATAATTACATAAGTTGCTGTTTGGGGTAATACATGACGCACAATAATATAAAAAGAATTTGCCCCCATCGCCCTTACCGCTTGCACAAACTCTCGTTCTTTGATAGATAATACTTGTCCCCGAATGACTCTAGCTAACCCTGCCCAACTAATAAATGAAGTAATAACCACAATTAAGAGAAATCTTTGAGCACTGGTTAAACCAGGAGGTAATACAGCAGCAAGTGCCACTAATAAATAAATACCTGGGATTGTCATTAATACTTCAGCGAAACGCATCAAAATACTATCTATCCAACCACCAAAGTAACCAGAAATTCCACCAATAATCATTCCTAAGGGAAAATAGATTGTAATTCCCACTAAACCAATAAATAAACTAATCCTACCGCCAAAAAGTAAACGGCTAAATTGGTCTCGCGCTTGTTCGTCAGTACCTAATAAGTTAAATTTCCCTTCACCTGTGGTTCCGAATAAATGTCGATCCAAAGGCAAAATACCCAAGAGTTTATAGGGTGTTCCTTTGACAAATAAACCGAGAAGAGATGGTTTATTCAAGTCTACGTTTAACTCGCGGAGTCCAGTTTCTAAATCTACTGGTCCTTGAGTTGTGGGATAAACGTGGAGTCCAATAAACTCACCTGCTTGGTTGTGCCAGTAAATTTGAGTAGGTGGTAGTAGGGAACCATTGGGTTGAGATGTGTAGGGGTCGTATGGAGCAATAAAGTCAGCAGCAATTACTACC
>NZ_JAAHGU010000170.1:0-13896 GCF_010692685.1 Okeania sp. SIO2F5
AAGAGTTACGGGCAGCAGAAGACCCAGAGTTTGAAACATTTTATACCAAAAACATTTTGTTGAACGAGGGTATCCGAGCATGGATGGCACCTCAAGATCAACCACATCAAAACTTTATATTCCCTGAAGAAGTATTACCTCGTGGTAACGCTCTGTAATAATTTATGAAGGGATAAATTTTAAATCCTTTCATGGCTCCTACATTGTTAGTTTGTAGGAGCCATTATTTTTGGAAGATTAGGCACTTTTTTCAATCCAGCGTATATACAGAACTTTTCAAGTTAAGTGATGAACAGTGGCGGAATAATAATATTCACTCATTAAATGATTGGATAGTCTTTACCTTATAAACCAGCAATGTACTTTATATTTTTGTTTTTTTTAACTAGCATATTTGTTATTTTAATAGAGATCATCTCTCAACCTTTTTTTGGTTATTACTCTGTATCTAAAACTCTTAATTTTTGCTTATTAAGTTATTGAAGTCCTGAACTGAGAAAAAAAAATTAACAAGACAATTGCATTCTCAAATTTTTGTGCTACTATTATTAATAGTAAAAGTTATTAAAAACCGCTTAGGGATATAAGGAGGTGATGCCCATGCAAGATAGTAGTAAACGCTTGGGTCACCAGATTGGAAAATACCAGCTGTGTGCTGGGGCTGGACTCTAGTAGCTAGCTTGTTTCCCCTTCTAGGGGAGTTAAAATAAATTTTAACTAAGCTGATCTGGGGTTTCTCTCAGCAGTTAGGTTTCAATCAAGGTGACCCGCTAGACCGCTCTTATCTTGAAGTAGTACTAAAGCATTTGCTAACATACTACTTTATGATAAGAGCGGATAGTTTTTGGATAATTTTATGAGTAAATTGCTGAGTGCAGAAGAAATTAGTCAACGTGTTAGTCAATTATCAGACTGGAAGCTAGAAGGAAATAAACTTCAGTGCGTAAAAATATTTAAAAATTTTGTCGAAGCAATTAGTTTTGTTAATCAATTAGTAGATCCAGCCGAGGCATCACAGCATCATCCTGATATAGAGATATCTTATAATAAAGTAATAATTAATTTAACGACCCATGATGTAGGCAGTTTAACAGAAAAAGATTTTAGCATGGCTAAACAAATATCTGCTTTAGACTAAGCTAGTTTTCGTAGTTCGATATAAATTTAAGGTAACAGCTCAATAATCCGGGGTGAATCGGTAAAAGATAAACCTCAAATTACGTAAAATATTTTCTCAACTGGTAGTCTACCCCCATTTATTGAGCGGATACAATTTAAGTTAGTCTAGTACGGATTAACTGACCGAGTATTTATAATAGAGTTATTAGTTAATAAATTTTCTAATTAAAACTGAAATTAAGCAAGCAAAAACTAGAATTTTGATGCCTTTAAATTCAAAATAATTTTCTTTAACTATATTACTACCCGAAAGTTAAGTGTATTAATTAGTAATTAAGTTTGTTCAGGATAAAGGCTAGTTAATAGCCCTAAATTATGTTCCAACTAAATATTCTCAAGTGGATGCAAGAATCTGCTACCGAGAACACAGAATTATTGATAGAGCAGCTACTACATATTGGTGCTGCCCTTTCAGATACTTACGATTTGGGCGATATTTTACATTTAATTTTATCCAAAAGTCGGGAGATAACTTGTAGTGATGCAGGTAGCGTCTATCTAGTAGAAAAAAAAGGAAATCAACCTACTAGGTTATTGTTCAAGGTAGCCCAAAACGATTCCTTGCCAGACTTTTCTTTCCACGAATTGGCCATCAATATGACACCGAAAAGCTTGGCTGGATATGTTGCTCTTACAGGTGAAAGTTTAAACTTATCAGATGCCTATAATTTACCTTTAAGTGTACCTTATAAATTTGACAAAAGCTTCGACAAAAATACTGGTTATCGTACTTGTTCTGTGTTAGTTTTACCTATGCAAAATAGGTCTCAAGAAATAATTGGAGTGCTCCAGTTAATTAATCGCAAGATTAACTCAAATGCAGTATTAACAGCGAAGAATTTTCAAGAATTAATTCAGCCGTACTCACAATGGGAAGAACGAATAGTAAGTTCTCTTGCTTCTCAAGCAGCTATATCAATAGAAAGAAATCATTTACAAGAAAATATTGAAAATCTATTTGAGGGCTTTGTCAAAGCATCAGTACAAGCAATAGAAGCTAGAGATCAATGTACATCAGGTCATTCAGAACGAGTAGCAAAATTAACAGTAAGCTTGTGTGAAGAAGTTAATACTATTACTAGCGGGCCTTTATGGGCAGTGTCCTTTAACGAGCAGCAAATTAAAGAAGTTCGGTATGCTGCTTTGCTGCATGATTTCGGTAAAATTGGAGTCCCAGAAGCAATATTAACAAAACGTAAAAAACTTTATGAAGAACAATTAGAGCTGATTCAGCAAAGATTTTCTGTTGCTCAACGTACTTTGGAAATGGAATCTGCTCAAGCCAAGTACAAACATTTACTAGGACATTTATCTGACATATCTCAACAACATACTCAAGAAAATTGTCCTCTATGCCAAAAAATTGAAAATCTGGATTTAGAACTAGAAAAAGCGATCGCCAAGCTTAATAACTATTGGCAAATAGTATTAACCGCTAACGAGCCAACTATAACAACAGAAGAACCACTGAAACAACTGAAGCAATTATTACTTTACACTTACAAAGACATAGACGGTCAAGTTAAATCACTAATTACACCGGAGGAAATGGCTCAACTAGCAGTTCCTAGAGGTAACTTGACTTTTGAAGAAAGAAAAGCTATAGAGTCTCATGTAACTCATTCTTACGAATTTTTGAAGCGGATTCCCTGGACAAATAACTTACAGCAAATTCCAGAAATTGCTTATGGACACCATGAAAAATTGGACGGCAGTGGTTATCCCAGGGGACTAAAGCAAAAAGATATTCCTATTCAAGCCCAGATTATGGTTATTGCAGATATATATGATGCTTTAACAGCAGGAGATCGCCCCTACAAACAAGGTTTGCCTGTAGAAGTTGCTCTCAGAATTATGCGTCATGAAGCAGCCCAGAATAAAATTAATAGCAACTTCTTGGAACTATTTGAACAACGAGAAGTCTTCTCCATACTAGGACACAGCAAATAAGGTACACTCAAAAAAGCAAAAATTTATACTAGAGATACAAAGATCAAAAATTAATTAGGCCATGGCTAACAGAATAAAAAAATTCTGTATAGAGGTTGTTGATAAAAAAAAATTGTGATAACCTGTCACTCAACTACCGAATCTATTTATCAAAAAATCTTGAAAGAGGACTCCCGCTATAATCGCGAGATTTAGCGGTTAGAGGGGGCGTAAAAATTGCACGGGAAACCAACGCACACAGCCCCTCATAGATTTCAAAGTTATAAATTAATTAAGTGGTGGTGAATCAATAGTAGAGGGTTAATAGCGGTGGGGCACACCGTTCAATAAAAGCGCACCGCCTGCGCTGAGGTTTCCTCAGCGTAAAGACGGAGCAAGAAAAGCTTGTGGAGACGGTCTGGCAGGGGTACAGCTCAACTTGTTTGATTTGTTATCTAGTTAAGAGTTTGTGAAGCAAGAATCCCCCGTTATAATCGAGCGATTTAACGGTGGGAGTGTCAAGTAAAAATCTTAGGGTTAAAAATTAAATTTTTAGTAAAACTCACAGAAAGCTCTGTTTGTGCTGTAGATAAAGTTGAACAAACCTCAAAATTTGTTCTAAGATTGGAAGTATTTTTAAGATTGCTTGTAAGTCTAATCCTGCCAAGAGCTACCTAGACTCTGAAAAAAAATTAGACTATTTGCACCTTTGCAACTCCTTCTTAATAATCAAGAAGTTGCAAAGCTAAAACTATGCTAACCAATCAAAATTAACTGATAAATATAGCCAAATGGTCTCTCTGCGATCGGTGTGAGGATGAGAGGGAAAATGTCAAAAAAATTCTGGAATTGTCTACTATTTAGTCCAGCAGTCTTGGGAGCAACCCTTGTTGCATCCTCAGCCGCTGTAGCGACTGAAAGTAAATCAGCAAATCTGGTTGTTCAGTCCCAAGATACAAGCATAGAAACACAGGAAACTGAACTATTAGCTCAAGTCCCTGGAACAAATTCAGCTAATTCCGTTGCTAATGCACCAGCAACGACCATAAGACAAATAAACCGCTACGGAAGAGAAGGTCGTAACCTTCGTCAACCAAGTCTTCGTAATCTTAACAGAGGAAATAGAAGAAAAGCAAAAGGCCAAGTTACTTCTGTATCTCAACTTTCTGATGTTCAACCTACAGACTGGGCCTTTCAAGCACTACAATCCTTAGTTGAGCGTTATGGATGTATTGTTGGATATCCGGATGGTACTTATAGAGGTAACCGTGCTTTAACCCGTTTTGAATTTGCGGCTGGTGTTAATGCTTGCTTAGATAGAATTACTGAACTCTTACAAGCTGCCATAGCAGATACAGTAAGTAGAGAAGACCTGGCAATTCTACAAAGATTACAAGAAGAATTTTCTGCTGAATTAGCTATTTTGCGGGGTCGTGTTGATGCTCTAGAAGCTCGTGCTGCGGAATTAGAGGCCAATCAATTTTCGACAACTACTAAACTTAGAGGTGAAGTAATTTTTGCCTTTGTTGATAACTTTGAAGACCAAGGGCGATACGGAACCTTCAACGATAATACACAAGACGAAGACCAAACAGTATTTCAATACAGGGTACGTTTGAATTTCAACACTAGCTTTTCTGGTGAGGACTTATTATTTACAAGGTTACAAGCAGGTAATGCTCAAGCATTTAACCAGAAGATAGCTGAGGCTGAGGGACAGCAAACTTTTAATGTTCTTAACCTCACAGATGATACGGTTGAGCTAGATAAACTTTTCTATAAGTTCCCTGTCAGGGATAACATTAGAGTAACTATTGCTGCTAATAAAGTAAGTTGGTACGATTTTGTTCCTACTCTCAACCCTTACATGGAAGATTATGATGGAGGAAGTGGTTCTTTAAGTGCTTTTGGTCAAAGGAGTCCGATCTATCGTTTAGGGGGAGGTAAAGGACTTGGCGTTGAGTATGATTTTGGTTGCAAAGACCAATATGCTTGTGTCTATAGTCCATTTTCTGTATCTTTTGGTTACTTAGCAGCGGAAGGTGAAGATCCTCGGGAAGGAAGAGGTTTATTTAATGGAGATTATGCTGCATTAGCACAACTAACTTTTACTCCAATCAAAAATTTCCAAATTGGACTTACCTACAACAAAGGCTATTTTGGACCAGGAAATTTTGGATATGATGATGGTGCAGCTACAGGTCTAGGGGATAATGGCAGTTTAAACAGTGGCTTTGTGGGGACTGGTGTTGCCAATACTATCTTTGGTTTAAATGCAGAACTTAATGACCGCCGACCAGGTTCAGTTAATATTGCCCAGCCAGTTTCGACTAATGCTTATGGTGTACAAATGTCCTGGCGAGCAGCTGATTGGGTAACTATTAATGGCTTTGGTATGTATCTTGATGGGAAGCTGATTGGTTTAGGTGATTTTGAACAATGGAGTTATGGAGCAAATTTAGCTTTCCCCGATCTGTTTAAGGAAGGTAGTTTAGGTGGTATTGTTGTAGGTCGGGAACCCTACATGAATGAACTACAAGTTCCTAACGGGTTGGCATCGGGATTACGACAAGATATGTCATGGCACATAGAAGCATTTTACAAATATCAAGTTACAGATAATATCTCGATTACTCCTGGTGTAACTGTAATTACAAATGCTAACCAAGATGATGATAATGATGAATTAATTATCGGTACTATTAGAACTACATTCCAGTTCTAGTGATTAGCTGAAGTTATTAGGGTGGAATTCCACCCTATACACCTTAAAAGTTTTAAAAGTTTATTTATTGCA
Source organism: Okeania sp. SIO2F5 (assembly GCF_010692685.1). Classification (NCBI taxonomy): domain Bacteria; kingdom Bacillati; phylum Cyanobacteriota; class Cyanophyceae; order Oscillatoriales; family Microcoleaceae; genus Okeania; species Okeania sp. SIO2F5. The sequence continues at coordinate 5,906 of NZ_JAAHGU010000170.1, forward strand.
ATTTATCTAGGATTACTCAAACTACATACATATAATTCTGAGAGTTAAAAATTCTATACTTGAATTATCAAATTATCCTGATAGATATAGCAGAAAAAAGAAGCAAGGAGGAAAAAGTTAGTTATCTAGAAGAAAAAAAATCTTGTGTTGCCTGAGTTTTAATCTTTTGATATGTCCGCCCTCTTTGCTTCGACTACTATAATAATTAACAACTTATTTGAAAACAGATTCCTCTACATTTCTGTTCCCTGTTTCTTATTTTGGTAATTAACATCAGTAAACTAAATTTATTTTTAACTATTTTTATTGACAGATATTAAATGAGATTTGATGTTGGCTTGAATTCAAAATTTATAAATATATAAATTAGCAAGTAGTTATATACTATCTTCTTAAGGGCTACTCAAAAAGGGGCATTGCACAGTGACGAATGATTTGAGATTTTTGATAAACAAGATTTTGGATTAATTAATTGCTATAATTAATAATTAATATTAGGTTTTTTTTAGTCAAAGTCTAAACTATTTTTTGGCAATATAATTCCATAATGTGCAACCCCCAAAAAGGTTGTATAATTACAATTTTTGTCTTGAAAATTTGGTAAATTATTTAAGTAAGTATATGTGAAAACTAATTTATAGCAGTCGCCAAGGTGCTTAGGACATAAAGGAGAAATATAGGGTTGGCGGAGGCTAGCCGCAGCTATATCGCCTCTATGAAATGGTCTAATAACTTTGATTCTTCTCTATCCTAATCGCCCTGGCAGTTACTATAACTTATGTTTCGAGGTAAATAAAAGTTAACAACAGCGTATCTGTCTTGAACACAGCTCCAAAGGATCGAGAGAGAATGGAGAAAGTTAGCCATATCCGTATATCCAATTGACTAACAAAAAAAATAGAAAATATATTTGATTAAAAATCAACTTATTATTTAGTAGTAAGTATACAAACTTATAAATTAGTTTTAAGGTTTTTTAAGAGAGAAGATTAACTCAATAATTTTGATTAAACAATATGCTCAGAAGAACATAAAGAAAAAGAAAAAATATATAAATCTGTAAGATTCAGTACATAAGATATATATATATAAACCCAAGCAATCATAGCTAATATTGGGTATACTTATCAAAAGAAAATAGAAAATAACTTAATATAAATTAATTTTATACTTTTGCTAATAATGTGAAGTCATGAAAAAAGTAGAAAGTATTTTTACATAAATAAAACATACTTTACTTTAGCTGCAAATAAACTTTAAGTTTAGCATAATAAACAATTATTTTCTATCAAATTATAAGTAGCCCTCAGCATACTATTTAGGATAAAAATATCATGCGTATTGCTCATAATATTACTGAATTAGTAGGTCGCACACCTCTAGTACAATTGAATCGTATTCCTCAAGCAGAAGGTTGTGTAGCCAGAATAGTAGTAAAGTTAGAAGGAATGAATCCTGCTGCCTCTGTCAAGGACCGCATCGGTGTTAATATGGTTAATGCAGCAGAGCGTGAGGGATTGATTACACCAGGTCAAACAGTATTAGTTGAACCAACATCTGGAAATACAGGTATTGCTCTAGCAATGGTAGCTGCAGCTAGGGGTTACAAGTTAATTTTAACAATGCCAGAAACGATGAGTTTAGAGCGTCGTTCTATGTTACGCGCCTACGGAGCAGAACTGGTTTTGACCCCAGGTAGTGAAGGTATGAAAGGTTGTATCACAAAAGCACAGGAGATAGTTGAGTCAACGCCTAAGGCATATATGTTACAACAGTTCCAGAACCCAGCTAATCCACAAATTCATCGCCAGACTACAGCATTGGAAATATGGGAAGATACAAATGGCCAAGTAGATATTTTGGTGGCAGGTATTGGTACTGGTGGAACAATTACAGGTATTGCAGAGACTATTAAGCAACGAAAGTCTGATTTTCAAGCGATCGCTGTGGAGCCTTCAAATAGTCCAGTCTTATCTGGTGGACAACCTGGACCTCATAAAATTCAGGGAATAGGAGCAGGTTTTGTCCCGTCTGTTCTGAATCTGGATATCATAGATGAAGTGGTTCAGGTTGCTGATAGTGAAGCAATTAGTTATGGTCGTCGTATAGCTAAAGAGGAAGGTATCTTGTCAGGTATTTCTACAGGAGCAGTTCTTTGTGCAGCAATAAAGGTAGGTCAGCGACCAGAAAATCAAGGTAAATTAATAGTAATGATTCAGCCTAGTTTTGGGGAGCGTTATTTAAGTACTCCACTATTTCAGGAACCAGAACAAACTCTAGCTACAGCAGTTAGCTAGATATATTTAGTTAGCTAAATCTAAGAACCCATTCTTGTCCCCATTGTGGCATTGTAATAGATCGTGACTTCAATGCCGCAATAAATATAAAAAATAGGGCGGTGGGGCATCCCGTCCTTAAAGCTCGTGGAGTCCGACGGGGGACCGGGACCGTGAAACGAGAAGCCCGCACTATACCGAATGGTTAGTGTGGGAGTATGTCACTGTGGGACTTACACATTCACGCAATACTAGATTTTTGGCAAATTTAGGTCATCAGGAAAAAGTAACAGGAATACTTAGTTTCTGCATATTAGTTGATTTGAATTTCAGTTTGACAAAATGCCTCAATATACGTGCTCAAAACTATAGTGCTATATATTTGCGTAGTAGTGTTTGATGAGAATTGTAAGTACCTGACTAATTTGGGATTATTTAAAGCTCTGCAAAGACTAAGTATTGTGATGAGAAAATATAATTAGTCTTCTACCTAACGGAAAGTCAAATTTAATCCCAGTTCAAAATTTAGCAGAATTCATATTTACGGGAAATTCAAATACCTTATATAATTTTCTACTCACTATTGCTATCTAGAATCTAAAATATTTAATCTATCATTATCAATTTAAAAGTTTGTTTATTTCATTGGTAAATTATTGATAACAATGAATAAAATAAGTAATGGAAATGTAAAAACTTAGATTCTATTGTAAATATTGAGTAGAAATAATTTTATGGTCACTAGTGATTATTACAAAACTTTGAATGTTAATCCCACAGCAACTCAGGGACAAATTAAACAAGCTTATCGTCGTTTAGTGAAGTTATTTCACCCAGATGCTAATACAGAAATAGCAGACCATGAACGTATTATTAGCATTAATGAAGCTTATGAAGTATTGGGCGATCCCCAACTTAGAAAATCTTATGATCAACAATTTAATCAACACGATCAGAAATATACTAATACAAAGCAAAGTTACTATAAGCAAAATAAAAGAGGTAATAATGCAGATGAAAATCTACAAAAATGGTTAAATCAGGTTTATAAACCAGTTAACAAAATTATAATTCAAATATTAAAACCTCTAAAAAAGGAAATTGATTATTTAGCAGCCGATCCGTTTGATGACCAACTAATGGAATCATTCCAAAATTATTTAGAAACTTGTCGGCGCTTGCTCAAAAAAGCTCATAATTTATTTAGTTCTCAGCCAAATCCATCTAATTTTGCAGGAGTAGCAGCTCATTTATATTATTGCTTAAATCAGGTTAGTGACGGAATAGAATATTTAGAATTGTTTACTCTAAATTATGATGATTATTATTTACATACAGGTCAAGAACTATTTAGAATTGCTTCTAGATTACGCCAGGAAGCACAGGCAGGAATAAATGGTATTTTATAACTTTATTTATTCTTGAGGATAGAGTGGAAAAGTCATACCAATTTGATAAATATTTATCACACATCATAAAATATTGATTATAACTACTTGCTCTTGATAGAAACTGCTATAAATCTTAGATTTCAAGATCACTTTTCTTTAGTTAAGCGTTTCCTAACTCTCAGATATTTTTGACACAACTACGTTGAGGATTACTATATTCTTTGATCCAATAGTATTAGATATTATATTAGCTCATTACGAAAATTTATCTCTAATTTTTGCCATTTTTTTTATAGACTAAAAGTTAGTTTCTGGAAATGTATACTTTTTCCATTTAACATGAAATCCGGTTATACAATTGTCCTACTCTATACTTTATATTAATGTAGACTTAATGTAGACATAAAATTCCAGAATATCCCTAGATAATTCTCACTCTCATCCTTCCTTTCTCTTTTCTCTTTTCTCCTTTCTTCTGACTACTAACTACTGAATTATACGATAATATCATGTCCGGATAATTAGTGATAAAAAACTTTCTCCTTCTCCTCTTATACCAATTACCAAAAGTAATGCTATACTTAGGTAACACTTCAGTTATTAAGTAATTAAACTATCCTAATAAATTTTTTGCTAATTTGAGCATATTTAATATGAACTATTATTATTTTTACTTCTCCCCCACTCCCTTACTCAAGAAAATGTAGAAAAGTTTTTGAGAATATGGTATTATTTCTTTTCTCCTGAGTCCTGACTCCTGAATCCTAATTTATTTAAATTCCAAAAAGAGTTTGAATCCGATTTCTAATCCTAGTAAAGGGAGTATTTTCTGAAGAACTACGATCAAGTAATCCTAATTCTTGTAATGCCTGTCGGCGTTCACAAAGCTTTCGAGAAATATCAGTAGCCAAACTAGGAGATTCTTCTAATAATCTTTGCAAATCATGTTTTTCTATTACAAATAAAATTGAATCTTCAATAGTTTTTACTGTAGCTGTACGAGGAGAACCCAATAACAAAGACATTTCACCAAAAAATTCTCCTTCGTGAAGAGTTGCAATATATTTACCAGTTTTTTCAGAAATCACCTCAATAGCACCAGAAAGAATAATGTAAAAAGAATCTCCAACATCATTTTCTCTAAATATAATTTGCCCTTGAGGAAATAACTGTCTATAACCATATTCTATTAATTTTCTGAGTTTTAAATCAGTAAGACTTTCAAAATAAGTGACTCTTCTGAGTAGGTCTCGCAAAGTCCAATTATTTGGTGATTTTAATGCTGATTTTTTAGTTTGTTGAAAACTACTATGTTTTTGCTCACAAAAAACACCATTTTGAGAAAAAACTTTATTTTCGCTATTATTTGTAAAAATACTACTGTTAAATAAGGTACTCAAATCTTGTGGATTTTTTAACCATAAATCTCTCTGAGGAAAGGGAATAACTATATCCTGCTGAGTCAATTCATGCTCAATTAAAAAATTCAAAGAACTTTGAATTATATCGCTATCTTGAGGATGGTCAATCCAAACTAATAACTCAAAATCTAAAGAACTATCACCAAAACCTTTAAACCATACTTTAGGAGAAGGACGGTTTAATACACTCGTTTCTGCCCGAGCAGCAGCTAATAATGCTTCCGTTACTAACAGTGGATCGCTACCATAAGCAACTCCAACTGGCATATGAAGACGACTTTTAGGATCTTTATAACTCCAGTTAATAATATTATTTTCTACAAATTTTATATTAGGTACAATTACAAATATACCGTCAAGAGTACGCACAATTGTAGACCTAATAGAAATATTTTCTACTGTTCCTAATAAATTGTCTACTTCAATAAAATCTCCTACCTTAATAGGTTGTTCAAATAAAAGTGTTAAACCACTAATAAAGTTACTAGCAAGATTTTGTAATCCAAAGCCAAGTCCAATACCTAAAACTCCTGCTAAAACTGTAATAGTTCTCAAATCTATACCAGCTCTTTGTAAAACAATTAAAATTCCTAAAATGGCGATTATATAGATAATAACTGAGGCGATCGCTTCTCGATTACCCCGGTCTAAACCCATACGAGTTAGTAGTAATCTCTTGATTCCTTCTCCAATAGCACGAGCAATAATTAAGACTGCTACACCTAATAGAATTAGTCTGACAATAGCACTTATAGAAAGATGATTATCTCCAATATAAAAAAGTGGAGTTGTTAATGATCTAGATAAGTTTTGAAACCATTCTTTCCCTTGTAAAAAAATCCAATTCATACTTGTTGTAAAACTATTTTTACTTCCAGAACAAAAACTTACAGCCTTTTGCACGACTAATTGTTACAGTAATAGCATTGAGTAAATAATAAGGTTTCATTTTTATCTTTGCTTATTGCTTTGAACATTGTACCTAATTGTTCTGCAAAGTGCTGTATAGTAGTTGGCGACTTTATTAAGTACATATAGGTTTTAGAGAATAAGACACTGAAAAGTTTGCATTTCAATTGTTACTATTTCATCTAAAATAAGTTAACGCTAAATTTTTGAAATGAATTTAAATTTTTAATTATTATTTTAGTGGGTTGATGAAGATTCACCAAATAATAGTTATTTATATATAGTAATCAGGAATCATATGTGAGAAACTGATAGAGAAGTTATGGAACTTATAGATGGAAGAACTAGATGTTTTGATTGAGTCTAATTGAAAACAAGAGGATTGACGAAAAGGAAAAATTTATCTTGTTTATACTTGTAGAGTTACAGCCAGTGGTACAGCTATACAGAGGCTTTAAAGCTTAATTTTCAATATTATATTCGGATAATTTCTGATAAATAAAATTATAGTTATCTAGATAAAATTTAATTATTTACCAGGGAAAAATTCCCTGGCAAAACTAATCAAAAAGTATCCTTTACTTTAAAATTGTTTTGGAGACAATTCTAGTTTTTTTCCGGTCTGATTCAGAAAGTTCCTCTCCATCTTGTAAACGAGTCGCACTGGTTTGTAAAACAGTTGCTGCTCCTGTATCTCCCATTTGTAATGCTGTTTTAGCAGCAGTTTGTAACATTGTAGCAGCACCAGCTCGATCGCCTTGTTGCAATTTGGTTTCAGCTATTTGAGTTTGCCTATATTTTGCTAAAGCTAAAATATGATTTTGTACTTCCGAATTAATTTGAGGCTGATATTTTTCCGTAACATTAGCTTCAACTAATATAGGTTCAGAAAGTAAATCTTCCTTACTTTGAGCAGGGTCATCATAACGAACTTGTAATTGAACGATCGCTTGTTTTCCTTCAGGTAATTGCCCAATATAAAGATTAACTAGAACTACCCTTTCTACATCTTTCATTAAATCTCCCAGTCTGACCATAAAACGGTCGTTCTCTTTTTGTACGGGCAATTCAATAGTATCTGGTGCTACTTGTGCAATAGGCTTAAGTTCTGCTAATCTAACTCTAGGCATCAAAGATAATCGTAAATAAGAATTAGTAAGTCCCACAGATTGAATCCGATTAAACAGTCTGCCAAATTCCTCTATTGCCTGTTCTGGACGTTGAATATAAGCAAGAGTCCCCCCACCTGCATCAGCTATTTTTTCCAGAACATCTTGATTCCAATCATCACCAAACCCCAGGGAATTTAGAGTCATACTATAATCAGTAGCCAACTTTGCTAACTTAAGACAACGGTCATTGTCCCCATGTTCATTTTCTCCATCAGTTAATATAAAAGCCTGGGAAATAGAATCTTTTTGGCCTTTATCTAACTCTTCTATTCCTAACTTCAAACCCTCATCAATAGCTGTACCACCAGAGGATCTTAATCTGTTAATCTCGCGCTTAATACTACCAGGGTCATTAATAATTTGATTAGAAACAATCACCTTAGCTCTATGGTCAAAAGCCACAACTGAAAGGCGATCGCCCTCCTTCAATTTATCTACAAGTTGTCCTGCTGCTTGTTTGACAGTTTCCAGCGGTCTTCCTTCCATAGAACCACTATGGTCTAAAATCAAACATAGGTTTAGTGGTACAGTTCTTTCTAGCTCATCAGCTAGAGCCGAAATAGATATGGCCAGTTGACGTTGAGATGAAGATTTAGTGGCATCAATATTGGTATCGTTAAGAACTGAATGTAGATTAACTTTCATAAATATACTAGAAATTTTACTACTACTTATTTCAGGATATATCCACAAATTTGACATCCTCTCCCATTAAATCAAAGATTATAACAGGAGATTCCCAAACCTCGCGATTTAGGTTTACTGCTTGAGTGGCACTTATCTAGACTGTTCCCAGTCCCCGACAGTACGCCTAGACAGTCA
>NZ_JAAHGU010000171.1:0-13821 GCF_010692685.1 Okeania sp. SIO2F5
AATAACGCAATCATTAGCTTTATGATCTGACTTGCAGTTAGTAAACGCCATAAGTAATTCTACTCAATTCAATATCAAGGTTTTCTGTAACCTATCGTAATTCAAATTGAAGTGCGGAATGTGGGTTAAAATCTCTGTCAGCTTGTTTGCGAAGCATTACGTAGGAAAAACCACATTCACTACATTCATCAGTTCTCAAGTGTAACGGCATTTTCTGTTGATGCCCACAGTTTGAAAATATTTGAGAACTTGGATAAAATCTATCAGCTATAATTAATTCACTGCCGCCGTACCACTGACATTTATATATAGAACCCCTAAACGGATCTATTTAAAAATAGAGAAGGAGATGGGGAGATGGGGAGATGGGGAGATGAGAGTATTTTTCTACCTGCAAGGGAAGCTACCAGGTTTGCTATTGGGCGACGCAGGGTCTCATCCGCTTTTTCCCCATTCTCGTTCCTGAATTTCCACAACTTCCTCAGGCTGAGGACGGAAGCCAAAAGCACATACCGCGTCCAAAGATACGCTCAGGGGTTCTATAAGCTGACGCTTAAATTCATAAAATCCACAATCAGCAATAGCACTTGCTAATTTGTGATCTCTTGGTGCGCGTTCCCTTGCGACTATAGTCGTCGCGGGGTCGCACCGCTTTTTGAGCATTCCACTAAAACCTTTTTTTTGAGGATATAATATATAGAAAAATAGTCGAGATTTAACTTTCCTGGGGAGCAAGATTCTAAATTGCGATCATGGAAGAGCAGCGTCATCTTTGATTCGCTGTCTAGAGGATGTCACCTACTATAATATTGTGTAGTGGAGACTAAGCTTTCTTTTTAGAAAGATATAGTAAAAATTCAAATTTTTTGATGCAAATAATTGATTCTAGAACTAGAAAGTTAAGGTGAGGAGCAAAAGAGGCAAAAATCTTATCGTTATTCCATTTCTGTTGGTTTAAGTAATAGTTCCACTCCCTCTAATATTTTTTCTACTCTCTCCGGTGAAAGAGTACCTATTTTATCTGTCAATTTTGCTTTTTCTACTGTGAAAATCTGGGATATATTCACAACTATTTTATCTGGTAAATTTGCCTCACCCACTGCCAAAACAATATTGCCAGGAACAGCAGCAAGCTTGAGATTAGAACTTAAACTACAAACAACCACAGTCTTAATCAAACTAAAATTAAAAACATTGTTCTGAATTACAACATGAGGATGTCTGTAAGTAGCTTGAGAACCGGATGGTTCATCTAATTCAATCCAGAATATATCACCTTGATTAATTAGCACTCGTCCTCTATTATACTCCTATGATGTCCACTAATACTACTTATTGATGTTGATACTTCTGTATCAGAAACATCCTCATAAGCAGCATTTATTTTTTCTAGCAATAGTCGATTTTGATGCCGACGAATAAACTCTTCTAGAGCGATCGCTATTAAACGACTTCTAGATATTTTCATTTCTGCTGCTAGTGCTTCAGCTTGTTCAAACAGATACTCTTGTAATGAAATTGCAGTTTTGACAGTGGCCATATAATTATAATTTAACTTTTATGTTAGTATAATCATAGGTTATATTGCTGTCAATACTTATTCAAAAAGGTCTCACCTCTTGAATTTATTGAGACATTTAACTCCTCCTGATACTGAAACTCAAAATCATCCTAGTATTCTAGATTTAATTTGGAGTTAATTTGTTTCAAATAATTCCAGAGAAAATCTTAAATTCGGGAAAAATCTAAAATCTAACAATGAAAAATGCAGAGGCCAGAAGGAAAAATTGCTTGGGGTTTGAATCTTAATCCAGCTTGATTCGGCAAGGGGTCTCCCATTATAGTGACAGCTTAACGGTGAGGGGAATTGCCGACAGTAAATTAAACTGGTGTCGATTGATGTTCGACATATTACTTTAATTGCTCAATAGTTACACGACCGCAACTAGCAATAAAATAGGAACCATTCTACAGTACAGGTTTCCGATAAAATCTTGCCAGGTAATCAGCAAAGTCTCTCCTGATCAAACTGCTAGAAACAGTTTTGAGATTAGCTATAAATTTACTCAATTGAATTTTTGGGTTGCGGTAAGTGTAATATAAAAATTATGATAATTACCGAAAAATTGTGGGTATGCGCCTCCCCTTTTAAGGGGATAAAAAAGCGGTCGAGAGATGGCGAGGTCTCCTCGCCATATCTAATCGACCAAGAGAAGAGCATATTCGCCAAGGTCAAGCCTCCTTATTGCAGAGGTACTGATAACTGATAACTGATGACTGATAACTGAAATGACTCATTGCTATAAAATCAACCCCACTGCTGAACAGTCAGCCAAAATTGATTATTGGTTGGAACACCTGCGAAGGCATTGGAATTACGCCCTAGGTCAAAGGCTAGACTGGTTGAATAGAACCAGATGTCAAATTGACCGTTGTTCGATAGTGTCATGTCCTATTGGTGAGATTCCTCAGCTACCAGATTATTATTTTCAGCAATCAGCACTTAAACAGATAAAAAAGTTGTTTCCAGATTATCAGGAAATCTATTCTGAAGTCCAGCAAATTAACTTGCAAAGACTAGATAAAGGTTGGAAACGTTGGTTAATATCTGAAAAGAAAGGTAAAAGTGGAGGGCGACCTAGATTCAAAAAATCAGGTAAGTTAAGGTCATTTTGTTTCAGTAGAGTCAATCATCCTAGAGCAGTAGTTAAGTTTGATAGCAAGCAAATCATTATTAGTAAGTTTGGTACTATTCCTGTAATAGTTCATAGACCTATACCAGATGGGTTTGTTATCAAAACTGCAACTATAACCAAAAAAGCTGACGGCTATTATGTGAGTTTTAGCTGGGAAGATAACCCTCCCCTAACCCTTCCAGGGAGGGGAACTGAAGGGGTGGGTTTAATTCCTACAGATAATATTAAGACTGCTATAGGTATTGATGTAGGCTTAAAAAAAATCTTAACTACTAATACTGATGAGACTGTTTCTGTGCCTAATTTATATAGAAAAGTAGAATCTAATTTAGGTAGAAAACAGCGTAAAGTACCCAGAAAACAAAACGGGTCTAATAACTGGAAAAAGGCACAGAATAGAATAGCTAGATTATATCAAAAAATTGCTAGACAAAGAGAAGATTTTCACTACAAAACAGCTTATAAGTTAGTTAAACAATATGACTTAATTGCCGTTGAAGACCTTAATCTTAAAGGTTTAGCTAAAAATACTAAACTATCAAAATCGATTTATGATGTTGCCTGGGGAACTTTTATTGAAAAACTGAATGCAGTAGCGGTAAAACGCGGTGTTCATGTTGTTAAAGTTAGCCCTCATAACACATCGATTAATTGCAGTAATTGTGGTCAAAAAGTACCTAAGACTTTATCAGTTAGAACTCATTCTTGTTATAAATATGGAACGGTACTAGACAGAGACGAGAATGCAGCAATTAACATATTGGATAAAGCTTTAAGCGAGATGGGTATCATCTTGCCTGCTTGTGGAGGCGTAAGACGTTTGTCAGCCTGTGTTCGCCTAGCGTTACGCCAGCAAAGCAAAAAACTTCTAAAACTTGGGTTCAATTATCTTTGCTTGCTAGCTTCCCGTTATAATCTCCGATTTAACGGGAGAGAACTTCACTTGCAGGAAGTGGAAAATATCCAGTATTCCAGCCTTCATGGCAAAAAGGCAAGAAATTCTATGTGTCTAATCACAGAACCTTCAGTTTCTGCCATCCTATAACTTCTGCCACTGAAGTAAATATTTTATTTCTACTAAATTTAATCATAACTATGGAAACCTTTCTGACTTTACTTTACCAAACTACTCAATATGCAAATACCATAGTGAAGACTCAGCTCATACATCTAAGTTGGGTCAGTTTGATCATTATATTTGTAGCTGGTTTACTTACCAGTTTGACACCCTGTATGCTTTCGATGTTACCAATAACTATTGGCTACATTGGCGGATATGAAGCTAAAAGTCGTCTCCAAGCTGCTGTTCAATCTACTTGGTTTTCTTTAGGATTAGCCACAACTCTTGCTGGTTTGGGAATTCTAGCATCATTACTGGGAAAAGTATATGGTCAAGTAGGTATAGGATTGCCAATTATTGTTAGTATAGTTGCTATTTTAATGGGTCTGAATTTACTAGAAGCATTGCCATTACCTATGCCTTCTTTTGACAGTATGGGATGGATTTCTCAAGATTTACCTAAAGGAATACGTTCATATTTATTAGGTTTAACATTTGGTTTGGTCGCATCTCCCTGCAGCACTCCCGTATTAGCAACATTATTAGCTTGGGTTTCTACAACTGGAGATTTGGTTTTAGGAGGAATTTTATTGTTATTTTATGCCCTTGGTTATGTAACTCCTTTGATATTAGCAGGTACTTTTATAGCTAATATTAAAAAATTTTTAGAACTGCGAAAATGGTCTAGTTGGATTACACCTGCTAGTGGTATTTTATTAGTTGGTTTTGGTGTATTTTCACTGTTATTTAGAATAGTACCAGTTACTTAAAGAAGCAGTCAGCGGTCAGCAATCAGCAATCAGCAGATTTTTTTTGAGACCCCCTTGTTTGTGGAGTATTCCGGAATGGAAAGGAGATTTCAAATCCTCCGAGGGCCATCCGGCTGATAAGAAGCTGGGGATTTTTACCCGGAGCTGCTAAAAGCTGTTAACGCAGTTTCTCCTACGGAGGCTAGCTGATAGCTAGTTAAAAAAAGTAGTCTGATAGATAGTAGTAATTTATGGTTGAGGCGACGAATAAAAAACAGTCAAAATAGGTGAAAAATATGCTCAAAAGTTTATACAGTAATGGTTTTACCTTGAAAAACTATTTTTTAGATATATCTAGTAGCGTGTCTAGCTTTAAAATGTGGGTAAAGCAATTGCGGCAGAAGGCAGTAAATTCAATATTATCGGCCTGTATTTACCCACAATTTTAGTCTGGACGAGCTACTAGGTTTTCCTCGGTCATCCTACACAAACAGCTATTTTTACCTTTTTCAGGTATTTCCCTTGCTAATACTGGATTTAAAGCCATTTTCGGTATCAAAAATCTCAAAGTACCGTTATGACGAATGATTTAGGATTGCTGCACTTGACTTTTTCGAGGGAATATTACTATTGGTACACTACGATGAAAAAATATAAAATCTGATAGGAATTAAATTAATGGATACTAAAGATTCAGGATTAGGCTGGACGTTCAATCCTCTCAAAATATTTAGAAGAGAAATATTGCCATTATTGGCTGATTTACGGTTAGCGATCGCTCTACTATTAGTAATTGCTATAAGCAGTATTTCTGGGACAGTTATAGAGCAAGGTGAATCAATAAATTTTTATCAGGAAAATTATCCAGAAAAACCAGCATTATTTGGATTTTTGACTTGGAAAGTAATTTTGTTATTAGAGTTAGACCATGTCTATCGTACTTGGTGGTTTTTATCAATATTAGTTTTGTTTGGAGCAAGTTTAACAGCTTGTACTTTTACGCGACAAATGCCAGCTCTAAAGTCTGCTAATCGCTGGAAATTCTATAATAAGAAACAACAATTTGAGAACTTAGCATTAAGCACAGAAATAGAAAAAGCTTCCCTAGATTCCCTAGAAAAAATATTACAGCAACGTGGTTATCAGGTATTTCAAGAAGGAGATAAACTTTATGGGCGAAAAGGAATTATTGGCAAAATTGGCCCGATAATAGTTCACGCTAGTATGTTGATTATTTTAGCAGGGTCAATAGTTGGTTCAATGACTGGATTTATCGGTCAAGAAATAGTGCCGAGTGGAGAAACTTTTCAAATTAAAAATATTGTGGATGCCGGAATTTTTGCCGAATCACAAATTCCTCAAGATTGGTTAGTCCGGGTAAATCGTTTCTGGATTGACTATACTCCAGAAGGAGCAATTGACCAGTTTTATTCAGATCTATCAGTATTAGATAAAAATGGCTCTGAAGTCGATAGGAAAACTATATTTGTAAATCAACCTATGAGATATCATGGGGTGACAATGTATCAGGCAGATTGGGCGATCGCTGCAGTTCAAGTCAGAGTTAATAGAAGTCCTGTTTTTGAGTTACCAATGGCCAAATTAAATACGGCGGGAGGGGGCAGAATTTGGGGAACTTGGATTCCGACTAAACCAGATTTGAGTGAGGGTGTATCTCTACTGGCAAGAGATTTACAAGGAACTGTATTAATTTACGATGCTACTGGTAAATTAGTTGCTAGTGTGCGGGAAGGAATGTCTACAGAAGTTAATGGGATAACGCTATTTGTTGACAAGATTATAGGTAGCACGGGTTTACAAATAAAAGCTGACCCTGGAATTCCTATTGTTTATTTAGGTTTTGGTTTATTGATGTTGAGTGTGTTGATGAGTTATGTTTCTCACTCGCAAATTTGGGCTTGGCAAGAAAGTGAGCGGGTTTATATTGGGGGTAAAACTAATCGCGCTAGTGTGGCCTTTGAACGGGAAATGTTGGAAATTTTAGATAGATTAGATCGTAAACCTCTTGCAAAAGTGGCTGATACAGTATGATGGGACTACTCAGTAGCGATCGCTAACTCCAAACAGGGGAGGGAGGGTGGAGAGTACAGGGTCTGGTCTGACCCTATGCTGCAAACTTCACGCAAGACCCGCATCCTCTTTTCGGACTACACTCGCGTTATACTGTCGATGATGAAAAACCTACCCTTGTCAGGATGGGGTGCTGGGGGTGTAGAGCGAGTATTTTTCAACCTGCTTGGTGCGCGTTAGAATACCCTAAATGTGGTCATATCAAGAAGAAAAAACTTTCTGTTTGCATAGAAAACATAATTGTAGTAGTTGTGGATATAAAATAAATCATGATATAGCTGCTGCAAAAGTAATTAGAAACAGAAAAGTTAGGACATCCCTTTTCTCTTTTTTCTACTGCCTTTCAAGCATTTATTGTCCTAATACCATTTCTCTGTAAAAATGCGCTTAATAATTGTTGCTCAGACTTTATTACACTGACTATTTTCATTTTTAATATTAAGTGCAACTTTATGGAGAGATGGTATAACTAAAAAAAACGTATTGCTATACTTTTTTAAATAATAGAGTTGTTGGGAATTAAGCTAAAAAAATGGCTAAAACCCTTATTAGTCAAAGTTTATAGTGTTTTTTAAGCCTCAAATGCTCAAAAGCTTATATAGTAAACTTTTGAGGCTTTTGAATTTTTATTTCCCAACAACTCTAATGATTAAAGTTAGAGAAACTCAGGTCGAAGTCTACTATTAATATCATGTCCTCATATCCGAAGGCAATCGTTTGTATAAACCCAAGGGTGAATATCTACAGATTTAAGTTTTTTTCTTGCTCAATAGCCTTCCTTCCTCTTCCCTCTTCCAACTTCGGTCTTCCTTACCTTCGCGCTTACAATACCGATGCTACCGGACATGATATAAGTTAGAAAAAATGTAAAGTCTTAGCTAATAAAGAGACTGCACTAATAACTCCAATAATAATCATCAAGTTATTGAAGTATTTTGATAATTTATTGGCAATATTTTTGTCTGGCAAGGTACGGTTAACAATCTGCCAATCTGAAGATAAGACTAAACTAGATAAACCACGCCAAATATCAGCATCAATTAAAGTTTGCTCTTTTTTTATTCCGGTTACAACTACAATTAAACTCTGTTGAGTTGGCAAGCGATATTCTTTCAATTCCACAGCTAATTCCTGTTGACGTTGGGGTGAAGTTTCGGCAATTTTATTAGTGGTATTTGGCAACTTATCTTGGAGTATTTTTTTAGCTTGTTCAGTATTAGTTAATTTTTGTAGATGCTGAAAATCAACTTGAAAACCAAGCTCTCCTCCTAAACTTACAGCTTGACTAATTTCTACTGTGAAATGTTGTCTTTCTTCTGTATTTAAAGCCATAGCAGCTAACATTCGTAAAGTTCTTTCATTATCTGGAGAATCTGAAATTACCCAAGCTATAGAAATCCGAATTTGACGGTCGGCAAAATCAACTCGCTCTGTAGGTTCTATACCTGTTAATAAACACAGTAAACTATTATTTTTTCGGCTCAAAACTACTGAAGCAGATTCACTATCAATTAATTGATTTGCTTCCTGAATTATGGTGGGCAAATTTTGTTTATCTATTCTAGCTTGAGTCTCTTCAGTAACTTTTAGCCAACGATAATCATCATCTTGAGAAAAGCCTCTACTTTCAATATATATTTCCATATAAATCTCCTTTTTAAATTTTAATAATTTTACCAATAAAAACAATGAATAAAATAGATATTTATATTTGGGACTGGTGATCGTATGTTTGTTAGATGAAATTTTCCTCAAATAGGACAGTAATAACTGCTTACTTGCTTATTTTTATCGATCTTCAACTTCCGAAAACTTCTTTATTACTTGCACCTTTCTTAATTAATATCTTAAGTAAGTTTGAATCTCCTTTCACCCAAAACTTTTCTTCTGTCGGAAAAATTTCTTCGGGATATTCAGTTGCAAAGTCAATGAATTTTCCTATCCAGTCATTAGGAACATAATGCTCCATTGGAGTACCTTCAGGATAAAATTATCCTACTTTGCAATTGTCAAAATCTACAAACATAATCGGGAATAAATCTTGAACATCCCACCAGGAGATGGCTGATGTGTAACGTCTTGCTAGCTCTATGCTTAATACATCTTTATTTACTTTAAACTCTGACATATAATCAAGAAATTTCCCAGCAGTCTTTTCATTTACTATATGAATCCCAAATCTATCTGAGTCTTTAGAATCTGGTACTTTGTGACCATAATTTATGAATTCATCACGCCACTTATTCGTATCAAGTATCCATAATTCTCTGTCACTTCTAAAGTAATAAAATTTGCCTTGATAGGGAGCAACTACTACAACCAATTCGATTTCTAAATCACTCATTTTTTTCTTTTAATCACTTTTTTTTATAACCTTTAAGATCGACTTTTTCCAGCCATTCATCAAATATTGGGACTACCGATAAATCCATTTTAGCCTTATACCAATTTCAAAAAAGAATGCTATAAAAAGTGGATTTTGATTGGATATGCTTAAAAATAGCTTCTCCAGTTCATTTGAGATAGTTATATCTATCATTTTTCCCTTTTTTTCAAAATTCACCGAATAATTAAGGTTTAAAGCCTCTCCTTTAAAGGATAAACAAGCGGTCGATCTTCGCAGCTTCCCGAAGGGTGGGATAGCGAGGATACCCTATCTTGCAGAGCCGCTCCGCTAACGCCATATCCAATGGACCAAGATAAGCAAAAATTTTCCTTTGAGTCAATCCTCTTCTTTTCAAGGGGAGGTAATTGTTAATTAATTATTAATTATTAATTGTTGAACCCTTCTTCCTTCTTTCTTAACTTCTACCATTTGTAACAAACATTTATCAAATTGGTATTAGATAGTAGGGTGCATTAGTAAAGGTAATACACGATGGTATTAATAGGATTTGATGAAATTTATAAATCAATAACTTAAATTTTTAAAGCACTCTAATATCAACAACTATAAATTATAATAAATCTCTGCCCTGAAGTACGACAAAACCCGCAGTATTTTTACAACCCTTAGAAAACTGAGTCAAAGCATTTTTAATATGAGCATCTAAACCAATCCAACTAACAACAGCTTGTAAAAATTTAGGGGTACGTCCTTCATGGTGCATTTTCAACAAAAACCGTAATAAGTAACGTAAAGGTTGGTCATTATCCACGGGATTATATTCAGCATTGCGACTAATTTTTCTAAATCCAAAAGTAGGTAAATAATTATTTCTTGGTTCTTCAATGGTTGTACAAATTACACAACCCAAAGTTTGTACTGGAGTAATGGCAATGGCAACTTGAGAATTTAATGGTGGAGAGGATAAGAAATTAAGCAAGTCGGCATATTCCTTTTTGATTCTTTCTAATAATTGTTTGGCTGCTCTCTCTCCTTTTGTCATTTCCATCTCGCATTTAACTGGAGCAAATATTACTAAGCGAGGTTCTCGAATATCTTTATAAGCTTCTTTAAACATGGCTGTTATTTGCTTTGGTTTATTCACATATTCATTAAATTTTCCCTTAGACATCATTAATGCTGGCGTATCAATAGCAATTACAACCGCAGCAGCATCATTCATTAATTCCCTGACAAATTTTCTCTCGTTAGGACTAGCTTTATCAGAAATATAACCTCCTGGATAGTCATAAAAATTCAGTCTTAAAAATGGCTTTTTATCCTGTTCAGCTAAGTCAAAAATAAAAGAACGAACTTCTGAAGAACCGGGAATACCTGCTCCTGGTTGGACTTTAAAAGTTTCTGTGAGACTTTTTAATTCTTTGAGGCGTTTTTTGAGAATAGCATGACTTTCTGCTTCTGGAATTAGTTGGAGGTTAGCCTGAAAACTTATTCTTTTAAATTGTTCGTACATTGAAGTTAATAGGCTAGTTTTACCAACGGCGCTAGGACCTAGAAGTGTGATTTTTAGTTCATTCATAGTAATCATAATTCCTTGATTTTATTGTCAATTTGAAGAGTAGTTAATAGTTCAAAAAGTTACAGCAAATTCGCTCGTATCTGAAGTACAGAAGACATATCCTTCAAAAGAGGGGAGAGGGAATAGGGAACCCACCCCTCGCCCCTCCCCCTCCCAGGAGGGGAGTAATTGATAATTTATGGATAATAATTGATTTAATTTTTAATTATCGGAGATGTCTAGATATTAATGATCGGATGTTTGTAGTGCGGGCATCTTGACCGCTATGGATATATTCATCATGGAATATGCTGTAATATTAGTCTGCCTACTTACACTTAATAGATAAGTGATCATCTATAGCAATGTGCGCTGGCATATTTACAAATTACAAGAGGTGTCCAATAGCTAAAAGTCTTGTATTATCGGTCTTTTATTCCCCCTTCCGGAGCTGTTGCCTGTTGCCTGTTGCCTGCGCACAGCGCTATAAACGTCTCGCTTACCTACGGGAGCAAGATGCTCCCACTGCCATTGCTATAAAATATTGAGATTAATCCTATATAATATCCCCCAAAACCTCTTTCTATCTCCTATTCCCTAACTATTAATTAATAAATTGTAGAAATTCTAATTGATTAGCCTTACCAACTATATCTACTAACCTTTGCCATTCTTTAAGTGAATCTGAACCCTCTCCCATGGGTTTAAAATAAGCAGGCCAAACAGGCGATCGCACCTCATATAAAAATACAGGCCATTCATTTTTTATTTCTTCTCCACGCAATACTTGATCGACAAATTCTTCTACTGCAGCAAATACGGCTAATTTTGGTTCTGATGATAAATCTGCTAAGGCTTCTTGACATTTATAAACTGTTTCTTGGTGCAATTGTTCTAAATTTTCTAGCACTTCTTCAGCGGTGGGTTTAGCAGATAACCGGAGGGAAGTATCGTCAGGAGTTAAGTCATCTAAGTGTTGTCTAATTCGGTAATGAAAATTTACCTCATAAGACATTTCAAAATTCCATAAATTTTGGAAAGCTCTGCGTAAATTAGGTTGTAACTCAGACACTTTATTCTGGGCAATAACTTGCAAAAATTCGGCTCCCCTAGCAGTAGTTAAACCTCCCAATTTTCCTTGTTCGGTTAATATTTGAGTTATTTGATACTTGGCATCATCAATTAATTGTTTTAACCCATTATCTAAGGAATTAAAATGTCGAGTTAAATGAGTCCTAATTTTATGTAAATATTCAGCATAAACAATTTCCCAAGAACCCTTTTCCCGATGTCTAACCTTAATCTCTTGTAAACTAGGAATTCCCTGATCTTCCCTACAACTTTGAATTGCTACCTCTACTTGAGGTTTAAAAAAATCTTCATCTACCAGATAACGTTGCTGCTTAAAATTATCCAGCAATTCCATTAAACCCACCGATAAATTACTCATCAACTGATTATATAAAGGTAGAAAAACTCCCATTTCATTTTGATTTGCAGTAGGACTTGCTAAAGCCTGACGCGCCTTTTCTATTTCTACCTCTACAATTTTTTGTAACTCCACCATCCGCTCTTGACAAGAAGCAGCATATTGTCGGTCTAAGCTCTGAATTTTAGTAGCTAAATAATTCAAAACAGTATCTAATATTTTCAGATTAGCTACTTCCACATCAGCACAATTAGCAATAATACAATCCACTAAATTCAGATGTTTTTTATCAAGATCGTCAGCCAAATCTTGGCAATTATTGAAATTATCACCATTTGCCGAATTAGCATTAGTTTGATTCAGAATCATAAAAGACCACAAATCTAAAGGCAAATCTACAATTGCCGCCCTAGCTGTGTCATAAAGTCGGACATCAACATCTGCCCAATAGTCACCTTTGGCACTGGGCATTCTCACAAATAAAACAGCATCAATATCCTGACTTAATGTCTGAATTAATCGTGTTTCATCTCCCACACCAGTATCACCTAATCCAGGCATATCAACTAAAGCTATTTGCCCAACATCAGTATTAGGAAAAGGGCAGGTAATTTTCACTTCTTTAACTGCTAAATAATTAAAAAATATCCGTTGACCATCAGCAGTATCTTGAGCCACATATTCCCGAATTTCATTACTAGAAATACGCTTGGGTGGAGAATTTAATAATCCCACATATTTATCAATATTAGTATGATATCGATTCAAATGTTCATACATCGCACCCGGTGCAGCGTATCCAGGCAAATTTTCTGGCAATGGTGGCAAAGGTTTAGAAGCAAATTCGACTAAATTATTAGGTTTAGCACCCAGATGTAGCTTTTCATCATAGGGGGCAATGACATCATCAATAAACGACCGCTCCGAATGAAAATAAACCTCACCGAAAGTCGTAACATTAGGGTTATGACGAATCATGCTACGAACACCCGTACAATGTTGGCGATCGCCGTCGGGAATTTCTGTTGTGGTCAACCCCGTTAAACTTTGCAAAAGACGACTTTTTCCTTGTCTAGCACGACCAACTACCCCAATATTCAATGTATCGCGGGAAAAACGCACCTTCAGTTTTGCCAACGCTTCTAACTCTGTAGCAATTTTCAGATGTAGCACCAGAAAATCAATTTCCGCCAGTCTACCTTGAATTTTCCGGTCTTCTATTTGTGTAATTAATTGATTGCGTTGAGATTCGAGAGCGTGTAGTGCGGAGGTAAGTTCCCTCAAATTTTCCTCTGTGCGTTCAATTTTCTGAGCAAGGGGACGACGTTTATCGATAATATCGCTAATAGTTTCACTTCTATTTCGCATAGCCAAATTCCTCTATGAATATTTCAGCAGAATTAGAGGATGGTAATTTGGAGACTTCCAATATCCTTCTCTCTGAATTTAGCTACAAATTCTCTTCCCTCGCTTCCGGTTAAATTTTAGTAATTAGTAATGGGGAATTAGCAGTTTGCAAATGGTAGTTAATTCTTATAGGACTTACGCACCTGCAAAGCATTACCTTCATTGCGACCGATAGGATTTATCGTTAATATTTCTAGTTTTATATAGAATCCGGTTATACAGTATATGTTTATAATTCTATCCACACTTTCTCGCTTTCAATCTCTCAACCTCCCCCTTCTCCCCATGCTTCCCATACTCCCCACCCCCAAATATAGCAATGAGCGCTGGCATCTTTACATGTTACATAGATATTTGCAATGTAATATAAAAGTAACTGTATGAGCTGTATTTTTCATAAATTAGGCGATCGCTAAACCTTAAAGTTTTAAGGATGTCTGTAATGGTATTGATAATTTACAGTTTATAGCTTGAAATTGTTTAC
>NZ_JAAHGU010000172.1:0-13613 GCF_010692685.1 Okeania sp. SIO2F5
CGCGCAGCGAACGCACTACACCCCATCTATTCTCAATAAGGGTTTTCTTTTTGTTGAAGTATTGTTCAGCTCCAGTCGGCAAATTCCTTTTTATATATAGCTTTCAACTAGCTTGTCACCCCGTGAGATCTATTCCTCATTTATAAATAAATCATAGAATA
This sequence comes from Okeania sp. SIO2F5, assembly GCF_010692685.1. NCBI lineage: Bacteria > Bacillati > Cyanobacteriota > Cyanophyceae > Oscillatoriales > Microcoleaceae > Okeania > Okeania sp. SIO2F5. The sequence goes on from NZ_JAAHGU010000172.1 coordinate 162, forward strand.
AGGGCATATCTTTAACATGACCCCACCTACTGCAAATCTTTGACGATGGAAAAAATCTATCAACTACCACTAGCTCACAACCGTACCACTGAGTTTTATTTTCAAGCTGTCGCCTAAACTCATAAAATCCCTGGTCTGCACCCACCCCTCTAGCTCCCCTCCTGGGAGGGGATGGGGGTGGGTTATGGTTGGCTAACATACCGCTGAGGTTAAAATCTTCTATAACAACAACCCTGTGGTTTTTAGCTAAATATGTTGTTAATTTATGAAGTGTATGTTTGCGGATGTTAGCTATTCGTCTACGTAATGCCACTATCTTGAGTTGTGCTTTTCTCTTAAGATTCTGCTTGAATTCTTTGTATTGCTTTCTCGATTTTTTCTGCATCTTCTCCTTTACCTTGTTCTTTTAATAAGTCTCTGGCTTTAGTGAGAGATACTAATGCTTCAGGTCGTTTATTTTCCAAATACAATGCTACCCCTAGTTGATAATGAAGCACTGCTAGGTCTGGTTTGAGGCGAACAGCATTTTCAAATTGGGAAATTGCTTCTGACAAATTATTTTGATTGGCTAGAAGACTGCCCAGATTAGCATAAGCTTCTGCAAATTCTGAATCTAATTCAATAGCTTTGCGGAATGCTGCTTCTGCTGATGTCAGGTCTCCTTCCTTGTAGAGTTTCACCCCACGATCGAATTCTTCTTTGGCTTCTACTTCAAGGGCAATAATTGTTGTGTTCGCTAATTGGGTTTGTTTTGCTCTTGGTTTGAGAGTCGAAGCATCAGCTGAAGTAGTGCTGACGAAGCTGAGTATGATAGCTATGGCCAATAAGTTGTACTTAGATTTTTTATAAAACATTTTTAATAATGCTAGTCGTAATAGTTACTTGTTTCAGCATACTACTTATTTTTAGATTTGATCCCCTCTTTGTGAAATAAACCTTAAGAGAACTCCACTTGTTTAAATTTCTGCTTAAGACTTTTGAGAAATTGTCTACTCATCAGAAATTTGTTCAAAATGAGCATTTTTACTCTTGACTGTTATCTAGGATTTCTTTAAGGCAGAAGAAAATTCTCAATATTTGCTATTTTTATATCTGTGATACGAGAAAAATGATGGCAGTTTTGTCAAATATTTGTTATATTTTGTAACATGATGCGATATTCATATTTATTCTTGCAGTTGTAGAAAATGTATGGCGATCGCTGAATCTAACAAGGCATATTTGGAGCAATCCAGATAAATTTTTTGTATCTAAATTTACTGATTTTACTCTGAAGTAGGCTCAGTGAATAGTTGTTACTATGAATATGGAGTAAAACTATGGACCAACCGATGGAAATGCCAATGGAAAAGCAATTTAGTGTTCGGTCTTTTGAGACTCAGGTACGCCAGATGAGTTTACAACAGGCTCAAGATTGCTTGGTTCAATTATATGAACAGATGTTGATGAGGGAAACTCTTTACCAACAATTTTTAAAACATAAGTGGGGATTAGAATCTAACCCTGATTTTGACTAAAACGGAAGTTGTCTTAGGGACGACCTCTTTCTCTCACTCAGTTTCAAACTAATGAAAGAGAGTTGGGGATCGTGGGGCGTCAACTAATACTGTTTCACTCAACTCAAAACTTAAAACTAAGATTTTATGAGCTAAGAAGTTTAGTTAACAACAACTTTAGGCGATTGATTATTTAATATTAATATATATTATTTGACATTATTTAAGTGTATTGCTATCAATTTGCAATTATTACAAGTATTAAAAACATCATTGAGTGACTAACTCAAAAATTAAGAATATTCAAGAATACTAAAAAATATTAATAATTGTTTATTAATTAATCTGGTTGACGCTCTATAGTTGCCTCCATAGCACTTTTCAAAGAAACACCACTTAAAATCCCGCCAGTAAAATAATATCGCTCTTGGTCTAAGCGTAGTAAAGTTTCAAAGCCACTACGACGTTGGACATCATTTCCCAGTACCCAATAGCGCTGAATAATTGAATTAATGCCCAGCCATCCTTCTCCTTCTATTTTTCCTAGTTCGCTATGCTGAAGAAGAAACGTATAGTGTCGTTCGTCACTGTCGAGACGTCCTCTGTATTGTAAGATAATGTCCTCACGGTCTTGACTGGGAAATATCAGTTTTGTCACCATAGAGAACCAATCTGTACGGTCCCATGTAACAATAGTCTTACCCTTAACAGTAATTAACATTCCATTACGCTCTAGCCAATTTCCTTCTATTGCCCATTGGCCTGATTCTAGTATAAATGTATGAGCCACAGTGCTATTCCTATGCTCCTAATCCTAGCTTCATTGATACGGCGAGGTGGGAGGTTGACAAAAATTACGTTTTGTGCTATATATGCCAGTCAAAAGATTCAGCAAGATTAGTCCAAAGAAAAAGTCTAATATCTTGATGTTTTGGCTGGTGAAGCATGGGTAAATTGAGTTACCTAGTTCAGTGTTAGCACTATCGATCTATTTTAGACTATCTATACCACTTATGTGTATAAATAATCTAAAAAACAAAAAATTAAAAACTTTAAATATAGGTAGAACTGTCCTTTGTTAGAGTTTAAATTAAAAATTTTTCTCCAACCATCAAACCCTCTTTACCCACAAATAGTAAAAAAAGTAGTAGGGAACAGGAAACAGCAGATCAAAATTTGAAAATTGTGAGGTTTAGGGAAATAATTGATATTACTCTTATATTTTAATTATTTTATTAAATATTAATTATTCGTTACCAATTTGTTTAATGGTTAAATCAAAGGCTTATTTATTTTCGTGGATATGTCTAATATCAAATTCGTTTATTAACAATTAAACTGTAAAGCCCGCGGTGACTGAAACGGAAGTAGCAGGAAGCAATTACGAAAAAGCTAGGCTGAGAATAGCTAAATTTCATCTCAAACTTAAAGATACTAGAACGGATTTCCTACATAAGTTATCTACTGAAATAATTCGTGAAAACCAAACAATTATTTTGGAAGATTTAAACGTTTCTGGTTTGGTAAAGAATCGGAAACTGTCAACAGCTATATAAGATTTAGGGTGGAGACAATGCGAGGAGTCAGTCCTCAGTCCTCAGAAGTCAGGAGGGAAGAAAGAAGGAAGGAACAAAAGTAAAGATAATTTCAGTATTTCTTCGGTACTGTCAGTTCTTAAATTTTATTTATAACTGACCCGTCCGTTAGCGTAGCTCCCCCGGAGGGGGAACATGATATAAGATGATTTTCTCGCAGGGGTGATACCCATTACTTAATCTAGTTAAACATTTAGAGTTAGTCAGAAGGGGATTAGTCTGAAAGTTTCATCTCTTGATTTACCAACGCCGAAATTTAATATCCTTTGCTATTTTTTCTCTACCATCAGCAGAGTCAACCAAAGTTCTATAGATTCCAAATTGGTTCTATTTAGAAATATAGGGGGAGTATGGGGAGTGTGGGGAGTACAGGGTCTGGTCTGACCCGACGCTGCAAACTTCACGCAAGAGCTGTATTCTCCTTTCGGACTACACTCGCGCCCCATACCCGAGGGTGATGAAAAATCTACCCTTGTCAGCATGGGGTGATGGAGGTGTGGAGCGAGTATTTTTCAACCTGATTGGTGCGCTACCAGGTGCGCCGTGCGACGGTGAGTGCAGTGCGCCCTGCGGGATCCCGGCTGTGGGCGGAACCTGCGTCCACCCGATAGGCACCCCGCCGACAGTCACGCAACTGCGGTACGCAAATTGTCTCTGTTAGCGTAGCTCCTCCGGAGGAGGAAAGAGATAACCGAAGGGCGCGGGATCGCATCCACTTTTTCCTGTATTGCCTCTAAGTAAGAACCTTTGAGTAACTCAAAAATTTTTACGCACCGCAAAGATACCAAATGGGTTCTATAGTTAGCTAAAGCTATAGCAGATATGGGATTTTATGAGTTTCGTAGACAGCTAGAGTACAAGTGTAAACTATATGGTTCTCAACTAATCATCGCCGATCTATGGTTTCCCAGTTCTAAAACTTGTTCTAACTTTGAAAATGTCAAACAGTCTCTGTGTTGATCAGAGCGTGTATTTCAATGCGAAAACTGTGGATTCATAGAAGATATAGGACTACGCATTCAGGTTAGGACAAGTTAAAATAGATTAGCCAAATAGATATTAACTTTGAGTTACAGGTTCTTTTTCTTGAGCCAAAAACTTCTCTAATTCTGTCAAAGCATCAGCATCAACCTTAGTCTGCATCGGACAGAATTTTGGTCCGCACATAGAACAAAATTCAGCAGTTTTATAAATATCCGCAGGCAAAGTTTCGTCGTGATATTCCTTAGCTCGATCTGGGTCTAAAGATAACTCAAATTGACGGTTCCAATCAAAATTATAACGAGCAGCAGAAAGTTCATCATCCCTATCTCTTGCTCCCTGACGATGACGAGCAATATCCGCAGCATGGGCAGCAATTTTATAAGCAATTAACCCATTTCGCACATCCTCAGCATCAGGCAAACCTAAATGTTCTTTCGGAGTAACATAACACAACATCGCTGTACCATACCAACCTGCCATTGCCGCGCCAATAGCAGAAGTAATATGGTCATAACCAGGAGCAATATCTGTGACTAATGGACCTAAAACATAGAAAGGCGCTTCTGAACACTCTTCCATTTGTTTTTTCACATTAAACTCAATTTGGTCCATTGGTACATGACCAGGACCCTCTACCATAACTTGGACATCATGTTCCCAAGCACGACGAGTTAATTGACCTAATGTTTTTAATTCTGCTAACTGTGCTTCGTCAGTAGCGTCGTGAGTACAACCGGGTCGCAAAGAATCTCCTAAACTAAAGGAAACATCATATTTTTTGAAGATTTCGATTATTTCGTCAAAATGGGTGTATAATGGATTCTGCTTATGGTGGTGTAACATCCACTTAGCAATAATTCCACCGCCACGGGAAACTATACCAGTGATACGACTTCTGACCAGAGGTAGATGTTCAATTAACATTCCAGCGTGAATAGTTTGATAATCTACCCCTTGTTTAGCGTGCTTTTCAATGATATGCAGAAAGTCATCGGCAGTCAGATTTTCAACTCTGCCGTGAACGCTTTCTATTGCCTGGTAAATTGGTACGGTACCTATAGGAACTGGGGAAGCGTTGATAATGGCAGTTCTAATTTCATCTAAATTACCGCCACCTGTAGATAAGTCCATAACGGTATCTGCACCGTATTTAATAGACAGTCTTAGTTTATCGACTTCTTTCTCAATATCAGAAGTATTAGGAGAGGCACCAATATTAGCATTAACTTTACACCGAGAAGCAATGCCAATACACATTGGTTCGAGGTTAGTGTGGTTAATATTAGCAGGGATAATCATTCGTCCCCTTGCTACTTCTTCGCGGATTAACTCAGCAGGGAGATTTTCTCGTTGGGCAACGAAGTCCATTTCTTCAGTGATGATTCCCTGACGAGCATAGTGCATTTGAGAGACATTTTTGTGTCCACTACGCTTGGCGATCCATTCTGTCCGCATATTTTTTCCCTTAAATAAACAGCTTCCCTCCGCTGGTATTAACCAGTCTCAGGTTCTAAGGGTATTTCTCAGCCTAATATCTAGGCACCCCTAGCTTAGTCTTTTACTATAGCACTTTTTTGGGATTGGATTGAGGGTAATCAAAAAGCCCAGTAGGGTGCGTTAATGAAATGTAACGCACCGTCTATCTAGCCTATTCCAAATATTTCGGTGCGTTTCGCTTTCCTACGGAATGCTGCGCGACATGAAAAGCGTTTCGCTGCGCGACATGAATGCGCAGCGTTTCATGTCAGCAACAGCCTAAAACACACCCTACTGTAGGGAAAAGAGTTTTATCCTAAATTATACCTCATCATTCAGGAAAATTTTATATTAAAATTCTTTACTTGTTGATTTATGAAGAATTATTAAATTTAGCAGTTCTATAGAACCCCTGATCGTATCTTTGCACGGGGTATGTGCTTTTGGCTGCCGTCCTCAGAACTCAGTCGGTGATGAAGTCAGGAGATTCAGGAACTAGAATAGGGCCAAAAGCGGATGATACCCCGGGTCCTTCGGGTATCTCTTTCCTCCTCCGGAGGAGCTACACTAACAGAAACGCTTTGCGTACGGTAGTTCCTTCAATTCGGCGCGGCGTCTATCGGGCAGAACCTGCTGAGGCCCACAGCCCCTTGGGAACCCGAAGGGCGTACTGCACTCACCGCCCGATAGCGCACCAGGTAGTGCACCAAGCAGGTTGAAATTTGCTTCCATCTCCCCATCTCCCCATCTCTTTTTAAATAGATCTCAAATGGGTTCTATAGTGACGGTTAAAACAGGCAAAAACAAAACCAGATTCCGGCAAACCACAATCTACCCGACTAAACTACTTTTGAGGCACCTCCATCGGCGAACAAACAAATTGATAGGGGTAAATAGACAATATTGTTGACTTAATTGGTCGGGAAGAATGGAGAGAAGATTAATTTAGCAGAAGTAGGAAACACAGGGGTTGTGAACAGGAAATATAGTTGAGTTATAAATAATACAAATCATTTTGCACAGGAACTAATTTAATTAAATTAATCCAGCTCAAGAAGCATTTTGAGTCTTTCTAAAACTATAGCTTCTTGTTGACTAATTTTAGGTCCTGTAGCAAATATTCCCTCTCCAGAAGCATTAGCTATTTGAGTCGCTATTTCATAGAGAAATTCTTTGTATTCTTGAGCTTCTTTCGGAGTCGCTTTAAGATGAGCAATCGCTACTGCAGCTTTAATTTTTTCTTCTGCATCTTCCAGAAATTCTGTAAAATTTACTGCATTTTCTATCTCATTTATTCGAGTCGTTTTTTCTGCAATATCTACCAACAAATTATGAACCAGTTGATTATCCTGATAATTTAACTTAGCGTGCTTAATTTCTTTGTTAAAAGTAAATACTTCTTTAACAGCCGAAAAAAGTGTAAATTCAGAGGTAATAATTATCATCGAAACCAAAGTAATTGCTTGCAACAATAACTCCCATTCTGAATTTGTATAATCTGCTTTAGTCGTCATTTTTCTGGCTAATATTTTTCAGATTTTCTTGTAGCTCTGATATAGTAAATATTGACTCAAACTGAAGACCTTCTTTTTGATAAAGTTCTCGACCTCCTTGCTCCCTATCTACAAGGGCAAAAACCCGATGGACTTGATAGCTTGCTTCTCGCAGTCGATTAACAGCTAGCATTGCTGAAGCTCCAGTTGTAACAACATCTTCCAAAACAACTACTCTGGCATTAGCTTCTAGTGAAGGTCCTTCTATATAAGCCATTGTGCCATGTCCTTTAGCTTGTTTTCGGATAATTAAAGCTGGTATTGGACGATTTTCATAAGCTGAGACGACACTAACAGCAGTAACTATTGGATCTGCACCTAAAGTTAAACCTGCTACACCTTGAGTATCTTCAGGTAACATGGATAATAATAACCGTCCAATTGCTAAAGCACCTTGGGGATGAAGAGTAACGTATTTACCGTTTATGTAATAGGAGCTACGTTGTCCAGAAGATAAGACAAAATCTCCTTCGCGATAAGCTAAATTACATAACAAATCGAGTAGTTCTTGTTTGATGGTGGTTAAATCAAGAGTAGCTAAGGATGAAATTTGATTTGTCATACTTTTAATTAAAATAGTTCCAAAATATATAATTTTTTGCCATATAATCTCACTGCTATAATATGAGCAATTTAGCCATTCTTGTCCGCACTGTGGCATAGCAATAGACCGCGATGTGAACGTGGCATAAAAAATAGGGCGGCAGGGCATTCCGTCCTTAAAGCACGCGCTTGCCCGACGGAATACCGGGGCTGCGAAACTAGAAGCCCACACTATAGCGTCAGCTTAGTATGGGAGATGTCACCAGTAATAACCTACAATAAATAATAAGGTATGGCCATGAACTTGAAAAGCCTCAGTGGCATAATGATTTTTTCAGCGATCGCGACTCTAACATCTGTCCAAATTGCTCAAGCGGGACATCCTGAAGATCCTGTTGGTACATATCAACCTTTTGCAGAAGAGTTTAACGAAGCAAGTCAAAGATATTCTGGTAACTTTTTTGAGAAAACAGAGTTTTTGAATCAAATAGGTCGTTATTTTGGTATATTAAGGTTTCCTGATGAAGCTATTTCTGACGACTTACGCCTAATCAATCAGCTTTATATAGAGGAACAAAGGCGGCAGTTTTCTAGTACACCAGTCATTAGAACTCCTGATTTAGTTAATCCCTATAATTCATCAGTAATGACAGCTCCTCCTTCTGATTCAATTCCTACTTTTGGTGGTAATTAGGTAAGCATTTCCTCCGGAATGCTCCGCAAATAGCCGTCAGCTATTAGCTATCAGCTATTAATTTTGAGGAAGATAAAAGCAACCTTTGAAATTGAGGAAAGAATAAAATTTACTGGCAAAGTTCTCTTCCTAAACCTTAGAAGTAATTACTTATTACTAATTGCTGATAGCTGACTGCTAATAGCTGTTAGCTCCGCATTCTGCAGGAAATACTTACATCCTATCCGCTTTCAAGGAGAGGTAATTAGGGTTTGCTGAAAAAGTCTTTTTGCTCTTTAGTAGGAGACAGGAGACAGGAGACAACCCACCCCTAACCCCTCCCAGGAGGGGGAGACAGGAGAAACGGGGAATGAGCGAGGAGGTAGGAGTAAGAATTGTCCCAAGATTATTCTGCCATAGTCAGCCCAAAATACTAGCTTTTTGAGCATGAAGAGCTGAAAACCATGCACTTTTTCAATACCTAAAAAAGCTAAAACCTTTATCTAGTAATTATTTGAGATTTAATCAGCAAACCCTAATTATTAATTATTAATTATTAATTGTTGAATAACCCCTGGGTGTAATCATCCAATTATTGTAAATACCTGTAGATTCATTACCAATCAAAATTACTGTCAACATATCAATAGAAAACTCCAATAATTTATCCAGACTTGTCAGGGTAATTTCCTCATTTTCTCGATAAACAGACCGGACAATTGCTACTGGAGTTTCCGGTTTACGATATTCTAAAAAGATATTTACAGCTTTAAGTAATTGTTCTGTTCTTTTCTGGGATTTAGGATTATAAAGTGCTACAACAAAATCAGCCATTGCTACAGCATTTAAACGTTTTTCTATTACCTCCCAAGGTGTTAATAAATCGCTCAAACTAATAGCACAAAAATCGTGCATCAAAGGCGCACCAACTCTAGCAGCAGCAGATTGTAAAGCACTAACTCCAGGAAATACTTCTACCATGGGAATTTTGCCATCCCAACCTGTGGCTCGAAGTTGCTCTAAAACTAATCCTGCCATGCCATAAATTCCACAATCTCCAGAAGAAACTACTGCGACATTTAAGCCAAAATTTGCCAATTCAATTGCTCTTTCTGCTCGTTCTCTTTCTTGAGTAATAGGTAGTTTTTCGATGATTTGCCCAGGATTTAATAAGGGTTGAATTAAGTCAATATAAAGAGAATAACCAATAACAACATCAGCATAACTAACAGCCATTTGAGCAGCGGGTGTCATCTGTTCTAATTTTCCTGGGCCAGTGCCAATTAACAATAGTTTTCCAGTTCTTCCTGTATATTCTTGTTGAGATATAGCCACAGCAATAGTTGCTGCTCCTGGTTCGCCTTCTAGACGAAATATTTGTTTGCGGACTAATAAATTACCTTCATTAATTCCCTGAAAATTTGAGGATAAATTGTCTGTATTCTGTTTTAATTCAGAATTAATATTATCTTCTTCTTTTAGGTTTAAGACTTCGTCGTCTACAGGGTATTTATAATTGCTTGGGGTTTGATTCATCATCCACTTTTTACTTCTTCCTTCTTCCGTCTTCTTTCTTACTTCTTCCCTCTTCTTTCTTACTTCTTCCTCCTTCCTTCTTCCCTCTTCCTTCTTCCTTCTTCCTTCTTTTGAGCCTAAAATTGCAGCAGCTTCAGCAACACTAGGAGTTCCTACTTCCTGAGCAACAATCTTAGAAGGAGTAGGTACTTCAACACAGCTCAATAATTCTGAAGGAAAAGTCTGCAAGGGTAAATTTTGTTCCTGACAAAATTCTACTAAACCTATTTCATCAGCTTTAAGATCGATAGTGGCAATTCCAGCGATCGCTCCCTCAGCTAAATGATAAACTTGAAATACTTGTTGAATAGCAGTTGCAATTAATTTTTTAGAAGTACCTCTTTCACAACCAACCCCTATCCACAAAACTCGTGGATGCCATTGTACTTTCGGTAAATCTGAATCTGGAGAAAACTGGCGCTGAGTAAAACTAATCCAAATTCTGGCCTTGGGAGTAGGAGCAGAGCGATCGCCTATTTCTGGAAATCCAAAATAAAACGGATGATTCTGGGGTAGATGCTCTTGCCACAAGGTCGAACCCACTTCCTGAATTACTTGTACAGTTTCTCCTCTAGCAACTATTCCACTGACTCTATTCCAATCTCCCTCCCCTCGTTGCCAACCAAAAGGTTTACCCAAAATATCTACGCCAGGTAATCCTAAATTATGGGATGCACCTGTAATAACTGGGGTAGCGTTCAGGAGACGAGCGAGTACATTAGTTAGTTTATCAGCACCACCTTGATGTCCACTGCATAAACTAATGACAAATTGACCTGCTTCATCTACAACGACTACTGCTGGATCGCGATATTTATCTTTTAAAAGTGGAGAGATTAAACGTACAACTGCACCACTGGCGAGACAAAAAACTATAGCACTATAGTTTTGCCAAATATTTGCTAGATGATTTTTCAGAGAGTCGGTGTAAATTTCGGCATTGACAGTAGAATTTGTTGTGTGTTGACAAGACTCTGGTATCCACAGAGTTGCCTCCATTGTCTGACAAATAGGTTGTAATAATTTTGTTGCTGTGGGAGTTGTGGCGATCGCTGCTATGGGTTGAAATTCTTGGCCAATTAAATTCATGTTTTAGGTATTTGAAATTGGATTTGTTATTTATTCTATGTCCTAAATAACTCGTTCCTTGCTATACCAACATCTTCTCTACAGGGTTTCTATAGCGCTGCGCGCAGGCAACAGCTCCGGAAGGGGGAATAAAAAGCTGATAATATAAGATATGAGCGCAAACCCTAATTAAGTAATTAAAAATAACCGAATAACTTTCCCCGTGTTCCCTACTCAATAGCCAAGTTGAAAAGTTTTTGAGAAATGGTATGGTATTGTATTGGTTGTCCAATTTTTGTAAAATATTGTTGGCCAGTTAAGAAATCTAAAATTTTTATCACAAAAAACACAGAAAAGACTGCTGGGTTAACAAGTTATAACAGTCACTATTACTTTATTTGACATATCAAAAGCTTAAAATATTAGACAACTTAAAATGTAGACCAAGGGCTTTGAGTTTTGTAACTAAAATTACATACAAGTACTTAATTTAATACCCATAAATAACAAGGAGAAAAAAATGAAGAAAAAGATGAAGCAAAAAACAAACACCATTATTTTAGAGATGGGCGCGGCGAAAAGTAAAGATATCCGTGATTTGCAGAGAGGTCAAGGTAAGATATCCAAGAACATAGGAAAAATGATCAAACAACTGAAAGCATCAGGTGAAACCCCAGAAGATGCACAACCTATAATTGTAATTGTCAGGAAAAAAAGGGAAAAAAAAGGACTTTTTGACTAAGTAAGCGATCGAATTACAGCAGATTCCAAGTATATGAAGTACAGATATTAATCATTAAATGTTCTTAGTGCGAGCATCTTGCTCCCGCGGGTGTACCTCACCAAAGTGGAATCCGGTGTATCTAGCTCTTGCTATGGGGTAAGAGCTATAGTGCTACGCGCAAGTCAGAAGTCAGAAGTCAGAAGTCATATAAAATCCGGTAGCATCGGTGTAATAAGATAGTGAATCAGAATTCAGAATCCAGAAATAGATAGGGCTGGCTGATTAAATTTCAAAGCATTGACGGATAAAGGTTTTAGCCTTTTTGGAGCGAAAAAAGTGCTAGCTTTTTGGTATAAAAAGTTCATGCATATTAGTATTGAGGGCAAACAAAGGCAGAACAATCTTGGGACAACTCTTCTTCCTACCTCCTCTATAATTCCCATTCCTCCTGACTCCTGTCTCCTGTATTCCCCTCCTGGGAGGGGGAGGGGCGAGGGGTGGGTTGTCTCCTACCCTCACCCATAAGACTTTTGAGCGCAAACCCTAAATAGATAGTTCTCAAATGGGTTCTATGCTATTTGCTAGTGCTACCCACTGCTGCACGCTTAAATCTTCTGCACGAACTTGAGGATTTACTTTTAACTTTTCTAGTAATGGGAAGAGGCGATCGCGTTCAATAACTGCTTTAAGATTATTCCTTAACATTTTCCGTTTACTAGAAAAACCTAATTTAACTAATGTTTCCATTTGTTTAGGATTATTTGCCTGGGGTTCTATTAATTGAGGGCGTAGTCGTATTACTGCTGAGTCAACTTTTGGTGGGGGATAAAATGCTTTGGCAGGTACATCACAAATAAATTCACAGTTGGCTAAATATTGAATTTTTACTGAGAGGGAACTATAAGCTTTTGAGTCTGGTCGAGCGCAGATTCTATCCGCTACTTCTTTTTGTAATAATAAGACGATTAAATCATAACTATTAGCTACAGGTTGGGCAATTGTTCCTAATAGTTTTTCTAGGATTGGTCCGGTAATATTATAGGGTATATTAGCTACAACTTTATTGGGATTTTGGAAAGTAGGAAATTGTGCTAAATTTGTTTCTAAATCTAGGGATAAAATATCTCCTTGTAACAATAAAAAATTTTCTACTCCGCCAATTTTTTTGACTAACTTTTGACATAAATCTCTATCAATTTCTACTGCAACAACTGCAGCAGCTAAGGGCAATAAACGATGAGTTAGAATACCTGTACCTGGACCAATTTCTAGGAGGCGATCGCTCTCGGATAATTCAGCAGCTTGGACAATTTTATTGAGAGCTTTGTCACTCCTCAACCAATGTTGAGCAAATCTTTTTCTAGGTTGAATAGTCATTTCAGTTATCAGTTATATAGCAGGGAACAGGGAACAGGGAATAGTACCTCTGCAATAAGGGGACTGGAACTGAGGAATATTCTCTTTTTTTATCTTCTTAAAAGAGTCAGCACCAGACCCAAATTTTTCTGTTGTAATATATAACCAAATTACATGAATTTAATAGACATCTGTAGAAAAATGTCCTCCATAGACAAAATGATGTAAAATTCCTGTATTATTAAGGGAAGCACTGTAATGATTTAAGGGAGTAGATTCAGCCGACATTGACAGGAGCATAGACCTGTTAATTGCTTAATTTCTCCATTGATATCTTCAACTTTCCATCTGGTTTGAGATTCAAATTCTACATCATCTTTACTGCATTTGCTCAGGTCATTAGTAGCAA
>NZ_JAAHGU010000173.1:0-13591 GCF_010692685.1 Okeania sp. SIO2F5
ACTGCTCCATGGCCTCTGGAGTCAGCCAAAAAGTGAGACTCCCTCGCTGCTTTAAGGAGGCATCATACTCAGACCAGTTTTTGAGTCGATACAAGGACTTGGAGTTGGATTTAGACTTACTCTTACTCATATCTGCTGAGTGTAGTTTCGTGTACCATCTTGACTTCTTTATTTTTACCCTAAACATCATCTTTTGTGCAACAAAGCCAATATTTGCTACAAATAGCTAGGATATTTCTGAGGAGTCAACCCACCCACGCGCCCAACCCACCCCCGCCCCTCCCAGGAGGGGAACCAGGAGGGTAACTCAGGAAGACCGAGTCACACGGGAATAGCTTCAATACCATTTTTCAGGTCGCAAATCATTCTTTTCTCTTGGTGCGCTACCAGGTGCGACTGGCATCGTCGCTGGGTCGCACTGATCTCTTGGTCGATGGTCGGCCAGCGAGGTTCTCTCACCATCCCACCCTACGGGAAGCTCCGAAGATCGACCGCTTTGTCAAAGGACATATCCTGCACATGTCTTTTTATTCCTCTTACTATTCGTAACATTCTTTTTTCACGCTTGTTATAAAACCATAACTGTTTTAAAACTATAGCAATGTGCGCTGGCATATTTACAAATTGCAGGAGGTGTGCAATAGGTAAAAGTCTTATATTATCAGCTTTTTATTCCCCCTTCCGGAGCTGTTGCCTATTGCCTTTTGCCTGCGCGCAGCGCTATAACTTTCTCTAAAAAACAATTACTCCCCTACTCCTGTAAGGGCGAACCGCCGTTCGCCTCTACTCCCCCACTACCCTACTCTAACTCAACCTTCGCCAAATACCCACACTTCCATCACCACAACCTGCTGCCAACATTTGACCATCTACACTAAACGTTACTGCATTAACTACTGCTTCCTGACTCAATACTCCTAACTCCTCCATCGTATAAGGGTTCCATAAATACATATTCCCATCTCGACATCCACTTGCTAAAATCAAACCATCGGGACTAATAGCAACCGCATTCACTCCATCAGGATGCTGCAATATTCCTAATAAATCTCCGGTCGCTAACTGCCACAACCTAATAGTATTGTCACTACTCCCACTCGCTAATATCTGACCGTCAGGAGCGATCGCCACACTCCGTACCACATCACTATGACCAGTCAAGGTCAACAATAACCTCCCTGTGCCCACATCCCACAACTTAATCGTCTTATCTCCACTCCCACTCGCTAAGACCTTGCCATCAGGATTAATAGCAACTGACTCCACCCATGCAGTATGACCTTTCAAATATCCTCGCATTTTCCCACTGTTGAGATACCAAACCTTCACCGTCTTGTCACCATGACCGCTTGCCAATATCTGACCATCTTGACTAATAGCGATCGCCTGCACAGCACCCCAGTCTTGACCCAACCAACCACCTAGAGTTCTCACTAACTTACCAGTACCCAAATTCCAAACTTTTACAGTGCCGTCATTACTACCACTGACCAAAGTCTGACCATCTGAACTCAAAGCGACCTCCTGCACCCATCCCGAATGACTAAACATCCATCCCCCCAAAGTACGGGGTTCGCTACCAGTCTTCAGAGTCCAGACTTTAATGCTATTATCTTCACCCCCACTCACCACAGTCTGACCGTCAATACTAAATGCTACTGTTCTGACTTGATCGCCGTGACTTTCTAAACTTTCATACCCTTCCCAAGAACTCTTTGTAGTCTGCATTAAATCATTCAGTACTTCTTCTACTGAATGATAGCGTTGTTGAAGCGATGGTTGTAACATCCGATCAATAATATTATTCAAAGATGTGCTTACAGGTCTGGGTAAATGTTCCTGCCATAACCATTCTTCAC
This sequence comes from Okeania sp. SIO2F5, assembly GCF_010692685.1. Taxonomy (NCBI): domain Bacteria; kingdom Bacillati; phylum Cyanobacteriota; class Cyanophyceae; order Oscillatoriales; family Microcoleaceae; genus Okeania; species Okeania sp. SIO2F5. The sequence goes on from NZ_JAAHGU010000173.1 coordinate 1,860, forward strand.
CATGACGCAGGTCGAAGGGGTCGAGTAGAGTCATTAACTGAATGCAGACAACACCTAAACTATAGATATCGCTAGCAAATACAGCTTGACCAATTAACTGTTCTGGTGCAGTATATTCTGGAGAACCGATAACCGTACCACTTTTGACTGCGGGATTAGTAGAAATAGCTTTGGCAGCGCCGAAACCTACTAAATATAAATTTCTTCCCCAGTCATATTCACTCTCATTAGTACCACGACGGATAATATTTTCTGGTTTAATATCCCGATGAATTACTTGATTTTTGTGGATAAACTGCAAAACTGGCAGTATTTCTCTCAGAAATTTTCTAATTTTTTGTTCGTTAAATGTTCCTTGTTCTTTTAATTCTTGAGCTAAATTTTTACCTTCTATATATTCTTGTACTAAATATCTATAAGATGAGACAACAAAATAGGCTAATAAACTAGGAATTTGTGGATGTTTTCCTAGTTTGTCTAGTTGTAATGCTTCTCGGCTAAATGAGGCTGATGCTTTTTCTATTTCACTAATATTTTGTGCTGCATTTTTGCCAGGAATGCCTACAGGTAAAAATTGTTTAATTACACATATTGGTTTTGAAGGGATGTCTTGATCAACTGCCAATAATGTCCGGCTAAATGTACCTATTCCGATTGGTTTTAGGAGGCGGTAATGTTCTCTAAGGATTAGTTTTGCACCGCAACTTTGGCAAAATATATTTTTGTCTGGGTTTTGAGGTTTTTGACAAGTAGGATTGTAGCAATAACTCATATTTTGTACGGGTAATAACTTAGTTGATTATTTTAAAATATATTGATTTTTTTATTTTTTTCTTGTTTTGCCGATCAATTATTTTTTTCATTTAATTTTTATAGTAATCCGTACATAATTTGTAAAAAATTCCAAAATGGATAAACAGTTTTAAACTCTTACCCTCTGTTGCTTTTTCCCAGAATATTTTTTATACAATTGAAAGAGCATTACTACATTATACCAAAAATCCGTCATGGTTTCCACTGTCACAATCATGTAGACTAGATAAATTTCTGTCATCATTCAGGGAAAAACACCTATAATTAAGTAGGTAGCTGTAGGCAAGAAGTAAATTTAGGAATAAATATAACTAATCGGGGAATTCTATTTGATGTGTAATATTTATTTCAGTAATTGAGTAATTGATTTTATGCTGTGGATTTTTATTTATAGCCAATTAAATAATACCGTTAACTTTTAAACTTAGACATTATTATAGTCAGGAATCATGCCTTGTATATCAACAGAATATTTAGCTCATGTCAATTCAATTATCAGTTATCAGTACCTCCTATAATGGGAGGCTTGAGACCTGATTTTTTTTGTCATAATTAATACTTTTGAGGGCAAATAATGTTAAAAATAGTATAGGTAAGATTATTAGTGAAGAGATTAATCTTTTTATTCAACTCACCTTGAGATATAGCAGAAGAAAGAAGGAAAAATATGTCGCTGTCTAAGTTTTAAGCTTTTGATCTGTCCTAGCCTTTGCTTCGACTGCTATATTTGGAATTACTCAACTATACTAGATATAATATTGTTTAATTTTATAGTTGCTACGCTATTGAACCTAAAACATACAACCTATCACCTGCTTCAAACAGTTGCTAAATCACCTAGTTTTACCATGCAAAAAATACTTATATTTTCAAACAAAAGCTATAAAATAAATTTACTTACTACTCTTTTTGTTGAACAAATAGAAGCAAATAAATATGAATATTTTATAGCAAAAAATAACGACAAAGAAGCAGAATATTTGCCAGATTTAGAAAGAAAACTCAACCAATCTGATTACTTGATTTTGTTATTGAATCCTCAATCAATAACCTGTGAAATGGTAACAGAAACGGTGAGACGAGCAAGAGAATTTCAAAACATTCATCCAAATAATAAACCTTGGATTCTACCTGTTTTAATTGATACTTCTGTCGATCTAACTTGGGATTATAATCTCTATGCTTACTTGAATAAAATGCCACAATGGGAATTAAAAAGTGAAGAAAATATTCAAGACTTAGTTGCTGAAATTATGCTCTTAATCGGAAATGAATTATCTCCCTCAATTCCTGAAACAAAATCAAGATTAATATTAAATAATTCTCTGAATATAAATGAGTATAATAAAAAACCTTTGCCATCCTCACTACCAAAATTACCCAAAAATCAAGATGATTACCATCATAATTTTTATATTAAGCGCTCTCCTCTTGAAGAAAATTGTTATCAAGAAATTACTAAACCTGGTGCTTTGATTAGAATTAAAGCACCGAGACAGATGGGAAAAACATCTTTAATGGCAAGAGTTTTACATGATGTTGAAAAATTAGGATATAAAACAGCAGTATTAAATTTTCAATTAGTTGAACGTCAAATTTTTGACAATTTAGATATATTCTTACGATGGTTTAGTGCAGAGGTAGCTTCAGAATTAAATTTGCCTACTAATTTAGATAATTATTGGAACGAAATTTTTGGTAGTAAAGTATCTTGTAAATCTTATTTTGAAAGACATATTTTGAAAAGTATTAATACTCCTATAGTCTTAGTATTAGATGAAGTAGATAATATTTTTCAATATCCAGAAATTACTGTGGATTTTTTTAGTTTGTTACGAGCTTGGCATGAAGATGCAAAAAATCGCGATCTTTGGAAAAATATGCGGTTAGTAGTTGTACATTCAACAGAAAGTTATGTGCCTATAGATATTAATCAATCACCTTTTAATGTTGGCTTACCAATTGATTTACCAGAGTTGAATGCAGCCCAAATCAAAAATTTAGCTAGCTATTATCAATTGCAATTAAATATCTCTGAAATAGAAAAATTAATGGCAATTGTTGGTGGAAATCCTTACTTAATCAAATTAGCTCTATATGAAATTTATCAAAACAATATTAGCATTGATGATCTATTAAAAACAGCAGCAACAGATGTAGGATGTTATGCAGATCATTTACAGCGACATTGGTGGCATTTACAACAATCTCCAGAGTTAGCACAAGCAGCTAAAACAGTAATGAATTCTAATCAACCAGTACAATTAGAAACAATGGAAGGGTTAAAATTACACAGTATAGGATTAGTCAATTTCCAAGAAAACCAAGCAACACCACGTTATGATTTATATCATTTATATTTTAGAAATTGTCTTTAAATTCAAACAACTATTAGGACTTAAACATTTTATGGTTGAAAAATGGCGCTCGTGTCAGTCTAGATCAGGGAATTACTTCAATGCGCTCAAAATGCCTAGAACCCTTGGTAATTAAGGATTTTACATTTTTAGCTAAAAGCCATTCCCTGTCTAGATTTGAGCCTATTTTATACTTCTATTTTGTCTAATTCCCACTATAGCAGTTGCTATTACAGTATCAGGACTTATGATATCAAATTCGTTAACTATGACCTCACTAGGGGTGGTAATGCGGTTGGTGGGGCGAAAATCCTCATTTACCGCATTCTCAGTCCTACTGACTACTTTTTTAAATTGTTTTAATTAAAAAATAACTAAAAAAAACTTAGGCTTGATTTGAACCTACTTCCAGTAATTTTTCCAATCTTGCCGTTGACCAGTATTCCGTGGGATAGGCGATCGCAAAAATAGACGAAAGTCGAACCAACCATGTCACCTGCTTAAAAGCATCATCTTCGTCATCAAATTCATCCGGTGGAACTAAGACCATAATTTCTACAAAATCTTTAGTTACAGTAACGGGGAGACCATAATAAGTTTCCTCAGCTTCAATGCGGACTTTACTACCATTTTCCAATGCTTCTGTTAATCTTTGATAAAGAAGATTAGACTTTTTTGACTTTTGTTTTTTGGCCACAATTAATTATTCTCCCTAAGTCTGATGTTGCAGTTTAGCGCTTTGAACAGCACCCATGTACAACTTCGCCATTAACTCGTTAGCAGTCGCCGCATTTTGCAACTTACTAAAGTTAATTGTATCTGGTTGAATTTTAACTTGACTAGGCAAGTTTTGAACTCCCTTGTCGCTTAACCGCATCCCAGTTGTCAGGAAATCCGTACATAGTTGTCAATGACCAGATGTGGGTCTTTGGTAATGTTTAGCTCAAAAGTGACTAATGACATAAAAAATCTGTCCTTTTCCCAAATCAAAACGTACTGTTACTGCCGGGACTTGATGCTGAAAAAGCAAATTATGACTAGCAGTATCAATATAGACTTTATCCGAGTTTAGTACTTCTATATTGTAATTTCCTCATAACCACTATTAGGGATTTGGCTCTCAATATTACAAGAATATTTGACCACAAACTATCTGCAAAAGTTTCTACAGACAATGATATAATTAATTTTTAATTCTTGAGTCTAGAGTAGTGTCTTAGGAAATGCACGCTGTACTTTTCAAATATCCTCTTAATACCATTGATTAAAAGACATCTCCAATAATCAAAAATAAAATTAATTATCCTGTAGAAATTATCAATTATTTCCCCCTACTCTGTAGGGAGGTTGCATGCAAGGTCCCTACGACCTACTCCCTCTTTTCCGGAGAGGTCTATAATTTCTACAAAATCTTTAGTTACAGTAGCAGGGAGACCATAATAAGTTTCCTCAGCTTCAATGCGGACTTTACTACCATTTTCTAATGCTTCTGTTAATCTTTGATAAAGAAGATTAGGCTTTTTTGACTTGTATCTTCTGGTAACAATTATTCTCCATAACTATAACGTTGCAGTTTAGTGCTTTTAATAGCACCAACGCACAACTGGACTACCAACTCAGTTGCAGTAGCAGCACAATGACGGAGTCCTCAGTCCTCAGTCCTCAGTCCTCAGGAGGGAAGAAAAAGCAAGAAGCAAGAAATAAGAGGAGGAAAAGGAGAAAGTTTTTTTGATCATGCTCTTATCCGGACATGATATAAGTTGTATTTTTCCTTAGTTTTGACTTTTGACTTTTAACTTTTGACTTTCCTGATCATCACGCACTGGCAGTGAAGTCTCCATTATTTCCATCAACAACTCCAGTCGTGATTTCTGAGACAACATTGGCACCAAGTTAGGCAAAGAATAGTAGTCACCTTTGAAAGTAAAAGTTTCCACTGGTGCTTGCTTCTGCTTCAGTTGACTTTCCACATAATTAGAAGCATAGTGACCCACACGCACGATAACCACATTTGGCATAACCGCCAACTCACGACAATAAGCAGTATAAGCATCAGCAAAATAGGGTGCAGTATTTTCCCCTTCATCTGTCACCAGAATAAACTGTTCGACAACTTGCTTTTTGCGTCGCATTGCTTCTACAGCACAACCACAACTTGTACCTCCACCTGCGCGGATATGTTGGAAACCACGTTCCCAGTCACTCAATTCTGTACCTTGAGCAGTCACAGGATAAGGAATAGTATCAAAAGCGTAGACAAATAGTTCCGCTTCAGTAATACCAGAAACCAAAGCAGCTAAACGCTTACCTACTTCGATCGCCTGTTGCATAGAACCAGACTTATCCACAAGTAAAGCAGTTGGCAAAGAAATTTTACCGCGCTTTTTCACTTGTTCGTTAGTCACCTGCTCCAGTTTCGCAACAGTTTCCGCATCTACCTGAGCAGCATCAGCAGCAACCTTAGCTTTATAAGCAGACACGCGATCGCTCTTTTGCGCCTCAGTCAGTTTCTCATCAACTAATGCTTTTACCTCTGGGTGTTCCATCGCACCACGAGCAGTCAGAGACTTCAAGTTATTGATAATTTCCTGGGGTGACATGGAGTTTATCAGTGCTACTAACACAGTAGGTGTCAATTGTTTCACTGCTCCCACCGCCACAGTATAGGGAATTTTATGTTCCACTATTAATGCTGCTTGCTCTGCTGGAGTTTCTACTTTTGCCAACTGCTTGAGCATGAAAGCTAAACTATCTTCTGGAGGTCTTTCCTTAAACAAGATAGCATCAGCACGATAGTTAGGTTTAATGTGCAAAGTCGCATATAGGTGCTTCATTGCCTTGCGGTTACGGAGAGCTGCACGGTCAAAAAATTCTGGCTTTTGTTCGCGCTTCCGTAGATAACGAGTCACAGCAGTACGCGCGGAACGTGGCATTTTATTTTGCTGTTGTTTCATAAAGTCTACAATGCGTGACACCTGGTATGGTGGGAAATTTTGTAGCATGATGAAACCCGCATCTCGGTGTTCTGTGAGGTTGCTTGTTAACAAGTTTCCCAGGAATACTTCTTGATGGTCGCGCACATCACCGTTATTTTGATACCATACTGCTAAATGACCGTAAAAAATTGGGTCTAACTCAACAATTAATTGATGAATTTCTGCTACTTTTTCTAATTGACGATGTGGTGTAGTGAGCAGACTATTGAGCATTTCTAAACGTAAGTCGCGCTCATCGTTATTCATTTGAATTTTAGACATTTTTTCTACCTCCTTATTTCAGTTATCAGTTAACAGTTATCAGTTACAGCAAATTCTAAATATATGAAGTACAAATATTAACTACTGAATTTTTGTAGTGTGGTTATCTTGCCATATAGTGCCTCAAAAAGATAAAAAAATCTGTCATGTTTTTAATGTTAAATATAAAGCATTGTCAAACATTTGATAACCTATGATTATTCGTTATTAACTAATTTGAGCACAAAAAATCTACTTTAAAAATGCAATTATTTTTGGTATTTTTCGGAGTATTAATATTAATATTTATAATGAAATAAACCGTGCAATTTCAGAGATAATTGTACTTCCAAGTTCCCTAATAAATTGTGTATTTCAGCAATTAATAATTAATAATTACCTATTCTTAAAAGAAGAAGATTGACTAAAATATTTTTTTTGTATCCCCTTAAAAGAGGAGGCTTCAAGGCGTGAATTTTTGAATGAATAATTATTAACTATCAACTCTTAATTATTCATTATTCATTATTCAGTAACCTCTCTAGTTTAGGGCGTGACGATAATTGCTAATTGTTATAGCTTTCAGCTTTAAAAGTTTTGGTAGTCCCGATGGCGTAATGCTAGATAGGAACAAACAATATCTAGTGCGGGCATCCTGCCCGCGAATACGGGAGCAAGATGCTCCCACTGTTATCCTAACAAAAATAATTACCAAAAAATTGGGTTTAAAGCCTCTCCTTTTAAGGGGATAATAAATAAAAATTTTCCTTTGAGTCTATCCTCTTCTTTTCAAAGAGAGGTAATTCTAAATTCTAAATTCTTGAAAATGCACCACCACCAAACTTTTTTACAAAGGTTTTAAATCTGGTTCTACCCAATTTTTTTGAGCTGACTCAGACATCAGAAATTCTCTACTGTAATATTCAAAAGGTAAAGCTGAATTTTCGTAAAAGTTGACTAAATTATTGGCATTTTCTGCAAAAGAGTTATTCGCTGAATTTGTAGTCAAATATTTCTGAATCATTTTTACCCAAAACAGCGTAATTGTTTCGTGATAACCACTATCTTTAGTATTTTTAGTACCTACTGCAACATTATATTTTTTGATGCGATCGCGAATATTATTTATTGCTTATAACTCGGAATAGTTAGTCAAATACCAAAGCGCAACAATCAAATGTGCAGCATGAGTCCAATTATTTTTTGGTAGAGTACAATTATTGAATTATCTGACAAGATTTTCTAACTCATTACTGGTGAAATCAAAAGTTTTATTGCATATACAAAAATTATTTCAAAGAAACTGTTGCTCCTAATTCCTCTAATTTTTGCTTAATCTGTTCAGCCTCCTGAATATTGACATTAGATTGAATAATTTGGGGTAAATTATCAACAACTTTTTTAGTTTCCTGTAAACTTCCAAAGAGATTTAAACTTCGTATCTCCTTAATAAAAGATATTTTTTTATTAGCAGGAAATCCCTCTAATACAATATCAAAAATAGTTTGTGGTTCATGGTCATCTTTATCATTATTGTCGAACTTATCATTAGGTTTTACTGCAATAATTCGATCAGCACTTACTTGAAAACAATCTTCTATTTGTTTCACCAATTCTGTAGCTTCCAACATTGTTATATATTTGAGTTCCTCCAATATTTCATCAGTTTTTATAGACATGATGCTTTCTCCATATAATAAAAGTTTTATCTACTGAAAATTGATTTGACCAAACTGCTCAAACAAACATTTTGTTGACTGAAAAATTGTGGTTTAAAGCCTACCCTTTTAGGGGGATAATAAATAAAAATTTTCTTTTGAGTCAATCTTCTTCTTTTCAAGGAGAGGTAATTCTAAATTCTAAATTCTAAATTCTTGAATCATTTTTTTTACCAATAGCCATAATATGAGCGCTCATTCCTAATAAAGAAGGTTCTGCTTCTATCCAACGAATAGCTTCTAGCATTCTTTCACGACGACTGGGGTCATTCCAATTTTCCTCAAAATTTTGAAGTAACCAACCCGCTCCTTCAACAGCTAACATTTTTTCACAAAATAAACCTGCTTCTTCCACCTCTGCTTTCAGTTCTTCAGGATGATGAAAAAATGTTGTAGTAAAGTAAGTAGGGTGGTTATTAGGGTTGCGATGCTGACCTTCAGCTAAATCTCGTCGAACAATTTCCACGAACTCCGGATCGTTGAAATTTCCCTGAAATAATCCACTAAAAGTTGAAGCAAAGCGCGAAATACCAATAGCAAACAAAAGACCACCAGTTTTTAAGATGCGAGTAGCTTCACGCAAAGCAGTTAAGCGATCGCTACGTTCTGTTAAGTGATACAGGGGACCAAATAGGAGAACAACATCAACGCTCTTATCTGGCCGCTCTAATTGACGAGCATCTCCAACCTCCATGGTTGCAAGAGGATAATTAGGTTGAGTTTGAGAAAAGTTTTGAGCTTGCTGTATATGTAGAGGTACTACATCTATAAGATGAACTTCATACCCTTGTTGAGCAAGCCAAAAAGCATAGACACCTGAACCACCACCGACATCGAAAATAACAGCAGGAGGAGCGGGTAGAAAACGACTGAGAAGTTCTTGGGTGCGAGCAAATTCAAGTTTTCCTTCATCTTTGGACAAGCGTTGCTCTTCTTCACCTCTATTGTAGTAACTTAAGGCTTCATTTGAAAGCTTTAACCGAGATTTGTCTGACATTGTTTTTTATCAAATATTAACGACAAATAAAATTTGTTTTTATTAATAAATAATGCTCTTAATATTTTTTTGTTTTTAAATTATAATTAACGCTTTTATGCAGTTATTAAATCATCTCGCACAAGTCAAAAAAGCTATTTATTCATACACAGTAATTTACCCTGCATTTTTTTGAATCCAAATCAAGGGCTGTTTGGTTAGTATGTAAGTTTTTTCTGTTAGGGTGCGAGATGAAAATTATATTTTTAGTAATTTTTATAAATTATCGAATTCAGATTTTTTTACTCTTTCTTAGTCTTAGTGGAAATTAAACAATTTTAATCACCTCGCGCAAGTTAAGAAAGCTGTTTGTTTATACACAGGATTTGTTCGCCGAAGGCGTTCCCGGAGGGTACCTGTATTAGCTTTCGCTAGCTTGATTATGAGTCAAGTGCCTTTACCATTTGGCTAGTATGTAAGCTTTCCTAGTTAGGGCGCGAGATGAAACTTTTTATGTTGATAAATCTTATTTATCTGTATTTTTTAAATCTTAGTTAAAATCACTCCGCACAAGTCAAAAAAGCTGTTTGTTTATACACAGGAATTGAACCTGCTACAATCGATTAATAGTCGAATGCTCTACCAAATTGAGTATGTAAGCTTTTTAAGTTTGGGCGCGAAGTGATTTTCTTAAACTATTTAATTAAACTATTCTAACTTCAGTCTTAAAAATACAAATGGCATATTAATTGATGAAAATTTACTCATTTTAAAATCTCTAGAAAATAACAGATTAAATATTTAGTTTTACAGGTTCAAATTTTGGACTTATCTACCTCTGTATTTACCGTATATAATTTTCTTCTACATCAGCAATACATGATTTTACAGAGAACAATAAAAAACAATCAAGATGTTAAAAATCATAAATATTCATAACTTAAAGTTCTTTACCATAAATAATTTTAGTATTAACTTTACGGAAACCCAGAGACTCATAAAGTCTATTTGCTCCCGACGGGTTTTCAGCATCAACACCAAGTCGTACCTTATCCATACCAACAGCTTGTAAACGCTCCATTCCAGAAAGTAACATAGCTTTTCCTAACCCACGCTTCCTAAAACCACGGCGAGTTCCCAGATCGCCTATCTGTCCCTCTCTAGTTCCTTTGCGCTGGTTATCTTCTGGGTGAATAAAACAAATACAAAAAGCTGCAAATGTACCATCAGCAGTCAGCGCAACTAAATCTAAGTATTGCCTGTAGTCAGGGTAACTCATTTTATATTCTAACTTCTCAACTGTCCACTCATGGAAATTCCAATGGTCGATAAATGTTTGGTTATACATTTCTACCCATGCTTCTAAAAAGTGTCGCTGCTCCTGCTTACCAGAAAACTGCGCAGAGGAGTGAGACTTTAATGTAAAACCTATAGGAAACTCTGGTTTTGGTAAGGGGTCGGCAAGCGATCGCTCCATATTTAAGAAGTAACGCTTTGGAGTAAAACCACAACTTTCTAATAATGCGATGCGTTCAGTTTTGTCGTCACGAGTAGCAGATCGCAACTTTACAGATACATCCCGTTCTCTAGCAACTTCCTCCATTCGTGCTTCACCCCACCTAATGATTTCTTGCTCTATACCTTCACCTCTGACTGTGGGATGAACTCTGAAAGAGAAATAACCATCAACCGCTTCCTGTATTGAGAGCTTCCCAAAACCAATGAGTTTACCTTCTCCATTTTTCCAAAGACGAATGTCACGCTCTCGATCTACATCTGGAGCATTAAATTCTTGTCGCAGATCCGAAACAGATACCCATTCATCTAAGCGATCAACTGTTTCACAAACTTGGAAAAATTCAGCGACCGCTTCTAAATCATTTTCTCCTTGATAGGAGCGAGTTTCTAATGTTTTCATAAACACTTAAAGTTCTTTGCCATAAACAATATTAGCATGAACTTTACGGAAACCCACAGACTCATAAAGGCGAGTTGCTCCCGACGGGTTTTCAGCATCAACACCAAGTAACGCCTTATCCAGACCAACACTTTGTAAACCCTCCATTCCAGAAAGTAACATAGCTTTTCCTAAACCACGCTTACGAAAACCACGACGAGTACCCAAAGTATTTATCCAACCTTCCTTTCTTCCCTTGTGCTTATTCTCTTCTGGATAAAAACAACAGTGGCAAAAAGCTGCAAAAGTACCATCAGGAGCTATTGCAACCCAGGTCAAGTCTGGTCGATAGTCAGGACCGCTTACTATATGTTCGACCTGCTCAACTTTCACCTCATGGAAGTTCCAATGGTCAATAAATGTTTGATTATACGCTTCCACCCATGCTTCTAAAAATTTTCGCTGCTCCTGCTTACCAGAAAAATGCACAGAAGAGTGAGACTTTAATGTAAAACCTATAGGTAACTCCGGTTTGGGTAAGGGTTTGGTAAGCGATCGCTCCATCTCAAAAAAGTAACGCTTGGGAGTGAAACCACAACTGTCTAATAATGCAATGCGTTCGGTTTGAGTATCGCGAACAGGCGATCGAAACTTGGCATATACACTCTTATCTCTAGTGACTTCTTTTATTCGTGCTTCACCCCACCTAATGATTTCTTGTTCTATACCTTCACA